>JBCCZX010000079.1:0-13983 GCA_039186735.1 Verrucomicrobiota bacterium
CCCCGCTCCGTCAACGTCATCAACGGATAATCCCCCCGCCTCACCGTCTGCACCAATCCCGCCTCACCCAATGCCGGAAACAGCTCATTCAAAAACGCCGTCCCCTCCTCCCGCAACAAACCATAAGTCGTCAACCGATTGAGCCCCGCCTTCAAAATCCCCTCACTCTGACTCCCACTCAACATCTGCACAATCTTCCCCCGCCCAAAGCGCGCCTCCCACCTCCCATCCACCCGCTCACTCATCCGCGCCACTCCACTCAACGCCTTCCGCACCACCAAAGTCTCCCCCTCCGTCAACTCCCGCCGCTCACTCGCCCGCCCGCTCCGGCACACATCACAAGTCCCGCAGTCCTCCCCCTCCTCACCAAAATACTCCAAAATCCACTCCTGCCGACAACCACTCCCCTCACAAAACGCCACCACCGCATCCAACTTCTCCCGATCCCGCTGCTCCTTCTCCTCCATCGCAACCTCATCCAACTCCAAACCATCCCCCCGCAATCGTGTTCCCCGAATCCGCTGCCCCGGCACATCAAAACGCTCAATCGCCCCACTCCGGCTCAACAACGACAACGCACTCCCCACCGCCATCCCGTTCGACACCTCCAACTCATCGCGCAACTCATCCAAACTCCGAAACACCTCCCCGCGCCCATCCGCCTCCCGCCTCAATACCGCATGCAAATCCCTCACCAAAGCTGGCCCCGGATTCACCCCCTCAATAAAAAACTCCTGCGTCCGCGTATCCGCAAAATTCCACAACAACTCACACCACCCTGCCTCCCCGTCACGCCCCGCACGACCCGCCTCCTGATAATACGCCTCCACACTCCCCGGCACCTCGAAGTGCACCACAAACCGCACATCACTCCGATCAATCCCCATCCCAAACGCATTCGTCGCCACCGCCACATCCGCCCGCCGCGACAAAAAATCATCCTGCACCCGCTCCCGCTCCTCATCCGTCATTCCCCCGTGATACGCCGCCACCTTCAACCCCCAACTCGCCATCACCTCACTCACTTCCTCCACCCGCTTCCGCGTCGCACAATAAACAATACCCGTCTTAAACTCTCCCACCACCTCCCGAATCCGCCGGAACTTCTCCGCCTTCTTCGCCACCGGCGTCACCTGAAAACTCAAGTTCGGCCGCGCAAAACCCGTCACCACTTCAAATGGCTCCTCCAGGCCCAGCACCCCCAGAATATCTTTCCGAACTACGGGAGTCGCCGTAGCCGTAAACGCCACACACTGCGGATGACCCAACCGCCTCCTTGCCTCCCCCAGCCGCATGTAATCCGGCCGGAAATCATGCCCCCACTGGCTCAAACAGTGCGCCTCATCAATCGCCAGCATCCCAATCTTCACCCCTTCCAAAGCCCGCATAAACGAACCACTACGGAACCGCTCCGGCGCCACATACAACAACTTCACCTCCTCCTCCCGCACCCCACGCAACACCTCCTGCTGCTTCTCCCAACTCTGCGTCGAATTCACCAAGCCCACCGCCACCCCCTTTGCCTCCAAAGCATCCACCTGATCCTTCATCAACGCAATCAGCGGACTCACCACCAACGTCACCCCCTCCTTCACCAGCCCCGGCAACTGATAACACAAACTCTTCCCACCCCCCGTCGGCATCACTGCCAAACCATCACGCCCCTCCAAAATCTCCCCGACAATCCGCTCCTGCCCATCGAGAAACCCCTCAAAACCAAACCTCTCCCGAAGAACCCCTTTCGCCTCCTCAAGCACGCCCGATCTCAACCAAAATCACACCCGAACCGCAACCGAATTGTTCAAATAAACAATTCCTAAAAAATCTCGTGCTCCTCCGTCAAAAACACCGAGCACTCTTTCAAATCACAAAAGCGCGCCTCATCCTCAATCAGCGCCTTGTTCGCCGCCTTCCCTTCCTCCGTCTGCAACATGGCCTCCAAGGCCTCCACCGACTCAAACCATACCTCCGTAATCCCATCATACGCCTGCCTCATCCCCCGCACCTGCCGCCCCACCTCATTCACCACCGTATCCAACGTGTGACTCTGCACATACCGCTTCGCCCCCATCGCCTCCGCAAAACTCTTCACCAACGGACCGTGGTTCTCCCTCCAATAGCGATAAAACTCCTCATCGCTCAACTCCGGATGCTTGCGCACACAATAGACGAACTTAATCACCTCCCGCTCGCTACTCGCCGCCGTTCAGACTCTTCGCCACCTCGGCATACGGATCCCCCTGCTCCGACTCAGCAACAAAGCCCAATCGCAGCCCAAAACCTTCCGGCACCGCAATCTCCGTCAAACGTCCCCCATGCGCAGACAACAAAATCAACGCCCGCAACAACTCGCTCAACTGACCCTGCTGGCCCGGCGACTTCATCAAATCCATTAACCCCGTCTTCAACGGTCGACTCGGGAAAACAAAATCAACCGTGTTGAAGTTCCCCTTCACCTCACATGCATCACCCGGCATCTTGTCCGCCAAATCCGAAAGCACAACCAACAACGGCCGCAACACCTCCGCAATCAGCGGCGCTGGCCCGGGCCACACACTCGAATCCGAAGAAGAAAACTCCAACTTGAACCCCCCACAACCCACTGCCGCCGCCTGCACCGCTGCCGAAGGTGGCGTCGTCCGCGACCAGTCCAACGCAGTCTGCGCCGAAACCGCCTCCGCCCCTTCTCGATACGCTCCCCCGAAAAAGACCGCTTGCTCCTCAAACCGCGCACTCCAATTGACCGTATCTTCCGAACCCACCCCGTCACGCCCCAACAACTGAATAAACGTCGACCCCGCTCCCAACCCACCCGCAGTCTCAGCCTGCGCATTCACCGACTGGAACATCGCCAAATTCACCACCCGCTCCGCATTCAAGAACTGACCCATGTCCATATCCTGCGAAATCGCCATCGTCGACTGCGCCTTCCTCAACTTGAACAACTCCATCGCCCGTCGCAGTGTAATCTCCAGCTCCGGCACATCCCACGGCTTGGTCACATATCGATAAATCCCCCCCTTGTTGACCCCCTCTACCGCCGCTTCCAACTCTGCATACGCCGTCGACAAAATCCGCACAATATCATCGTTCTGCTCAGCAACCTTCGACAAGAATTGCACCCCCGTCTCCCGCGGCATCTTCTGATCCGTCACAATGACTCCAATCTCATCCGACCGCTGCTGGAACACCTCAAAACCCTCCGCACCGTCTCCAGCCAGAAGAATCTTAAACTCATCACTAAACAGCCGCTCGAACGCCTTCCGCGTCTTCTCTTCGTCGTCAACGAAAAGCACGTAGTAGCTACCTTCTCCGGTGGATTTACTCAGCCCGCTCATAATTCAATTCTTCGTCCTTACTAGTTACTAGATCTTCATCAGCCACTGCAACCACTTCAGGTTGCTCAGGAGGACCAAAGAAGTTGAGCGTAAAGTGTGTCCCCACTCCAATCTCGCTCTCAATCTCGGTTCTAACTCCATGCTGCTCAAGTATTCGGTAACAGATGCTCAATCCGAGCCCCATTCCCTTTCCAATCTCCTTGCTCGTGAAAAATGGATCAAAAATCCGTGTCCGGTCCTCATCCGAAATCCCACACCCGTTGTCCCGAATCGACATCGTCACATGATCCTCCTTCTCCACACATTCAATCTCGATAAACCCATCCTCACCCCGCCCCTGCATCTCGATCGCATCTAGGGCATTCTGCACAAAATTCACCAAGACCTGGCAAATCTGATTACTATTCCCATCCACGTAAATGTGATCCGGAACATTGGTCTCAAATCGAATATTCGTCAGCCGGTTGCCCAACAAACGGCCCGTCGTCTCCACCACCTCCGCCAAATTCACCTCCGTGAAAATCGCCTTATCCTTCACTGCAAAGCTCCTCAAATCCTTCACAATCTGGGAAACCCGCTCCAAACCCTCCTCAACATCCGCCGTGATCTCCCGGAAATCCTGCTGCTCTTCCGGCGGCAAAAGCTTCATAAACATCCTCAAGGAATACAGATTCGTCTTCGAGTAATTCAACGGATTGTTGATCTCGTGGATAATCCCCGCACTCATCTCCCCGAGCGAAGACAACTTCTCCGCCTGCACCAACATCGATTCCGACTCCTTCAAATCCTCCAGCGCAACCCCCAACTCCTTCGACTTCATCACCACCTCCTTCTGATAGCGGTTCGACTCAATCAATTGCCCCACCCTCAACTTCAATTCCGTCGGCACAAACGGCTTCGTCAGAAAATCATTCGCCCCCGCCGCCAACGCATCCAATTTCGAACGCTCGTCAATCCGCGCCGTCAACATCACAATCGGCACCCGTTCCAGCGACGGCGTATCACGCGCCATTGAACACACCTCCAGCCCGTCCCGCTCCGGCATCATCCAATCCAACAACATCAAGTCCGGCAAATACTGACGCGCCAACTGAATCGCCTGCTCACCATTATGGGCCACCAGCAAGCGATAGTCCGAAAGCTGGCCCACAATCAAATCCCTCAAATCCGGCTCATCTTCCGCGATCAACACCAAAGGCTTACCACTCGAAGTCTCCTCGAAAATCGCCGTCTCCGGTCGCACCGCATCATCAACCGATAGCGAACTTGTTGCCCCCTCCAAAGAAGCCTTCCGATAAAGCTTCTCAATCGGATCCGATTCCACCTCGTATTCACTCTGCACCGGAATCGACTTCGGTTTCCCTTCCTCTCCCAACGGCAGCGTCACCGTAAACTTCGTCCCCTCACCCAGCTTACTCTTAACGAAAATCTCACCCTCTAACAACTCCACCAAACCCTTCACCAAAGACAACCCAATCCCCGCCCCCCGATGCCTTCGCTTCGCACTCGTATCCGCCTGCCAGAATCGCCGGAAGACATTCTGCACCTCCGATGGAGTCATCCCCTTTCCAGTGTCTTCCACCATCAAACGGAAATTCTTCTCATTCGGCTGATCAACCGAAATCGAGACACGCCCGCCAGGAGAAGTGAACTTCACCGCATTCGTCGCCAGATTCACTAAAATCTTCTCCAACTTATTTCGATCCAGACGATGCAGGCCATCCGGCGCCTTCGAAACATCCAACGTCAACTCCAAACCCTTCTGATCCGCCACCGGGAACAAAGACGTGTGCACTGAAGAAGCGAACTCGCTCACGCTCAACAACTCCGTCTTCACCTCATTCTGCCGCCCATCCAAACGAATCAAATCCAAAAGCTCATTAATCAAACGCAAGAGACGCATCCCATTCTCTTCCATCGCATTCACCGTCTTCTTCAACTTCTCATCTTGTTGAATCGGACCAAAAGTCGCCAACTGCTCCACCGGCCCCAAAATCAACGTCAAGGGCGTCCGAAGCTCATGCGATACATTCGCAAAGAAGTTCGTCTTCGACTCATCCAACTCCTTCAACTGCCGGTGACTCTCCTCCAACGCCCGCCGCTCCGAATTCAACTCCTCCCGCAAGCGATACTCATTTAGTCGCAGACCATAAAGGAAGTAAGTCCCCGCAGCCGTGAAACAACCCGTTACCCACAGAAAGAACAACGAAGTCGCCAAACCCCGATTACTACTCGACTCCGGCAAAATCAGAATCAACAGCGTATATCCTCCACAACACAACACCACATTCACCAGACCGTGCCAAATCGACCACCGGAGCAACAACGAGGCCCCCACCATAATCAAACACAACCCCGCGTAATACGGTGACTCGCCCACCCCCGTCAAACCCACCATCGCCAGAATACTCAGCACCAGCGACCCCTCAATAAAGTGCCCAATCACAAGGTGATTCCGCTGACCCCACTTCGTGCCTAAAAGAGCATAAATAAGCAGCAAGGTCAGCGCACACTCTGCTCTCAGAAGCGCCAACATGTGCCACTTCTGAGGAAACGCAATCCAGTCCATAATCGAACCGGCTGCGATAAATAAAGACGCAAGACCGCTAGCAATCCGATAGTTCGGAACCCGCGAGATCGCCTCCTCGGCTTCGAATCTCGCTAGAAATTCCGCGTCGTACTGCTTGAGCGTGAGTAGTTGCGTCAGTCGCTTCCACATCGGTCACATCAGTCCCAGAAGCTGCTTTTCGCAACTCAAGGAAAGAGTTTATCCGAGTGACGTCAGATTTCAATTCTTTAAAATCCCCTAAATTTCGAGAACCGGCGAGTTCTAGCATTTCCTCATCAGTTCGGTGGATGATGGACCACTCCAAAAAGTCCTCCATCACGTTCGGAATCGTGTTTTTATCCGAAACATTCGTCACCAAAACCAGTCCGCCCGGCTTCGCCAAATCTCGGAACGCGGAAACCAACTTCGTACAGAATCGCTGCTGCAAATAGTCGAACAGTCCTGCGCAATAGACCACATCGTAAGAATTCAGCTCAAAATCCTTCCCGCGCGCTGCCTTCTTCAGAAAACCCTGAATCGACTCCTCAATCAGCCGGTAATTCACCTCGACCCCCCGATCCTCACAAGCCTGCGCCAAACGCTTCTCCGTATAACGAAGCGTCTCATCACTAAAGTCCAACAGCTCGATGTCACACCACTCCACATCCGGACTATTGCGGATCAAATCCTGAATCTCCTGCGCTGGCCCACAACCCAGATTCAAAATCCGGGTCCGCTTACCCTCCGCAGCCCGACTCGAAATCACCTGCGTCAAAGTCTCCGTCAGGTAAGTGATCCGATTCTGATGCGCCAAAACCGGCCCGGTCTTCAAAAACGCATGATTCAACAACTTCGAGAACAAATTGGGCCCCTGGAATGAATTCCCCAACATGAGATTCACCATTTCATAATCTCCCGCGTAGCCGAGAGGCTTCTTGAAACAACGATAACTAAACGGCGACTGCAAAATAAAGCGATGCACCGCTTTCATCAAATGGCGGCGATGCTGCTGCCGCAACTCCGGCTCAATTTTATTCGCAATGACCTCATAGTCCGCAAAGTGTGACTCAATCTCCTTGGCCACATACGGCGCCGTCTTCGCCAGCAAGTCCCCCTCACGCTCCGCACGATCCTCGCTCCCCGACAACCATCCACACTCGACCTGATGACACCAGTTCTCCAAACCCGTCAGATAGTTCTCCAAATCCGCCGCAACCGCCCGAAACATCGGACGAATCTCGTTATTTTTGACCCACTGCTCAGTGTGCTCCCGTAAATGAGTCGCCGGATCACTCGCAAAATCCGCAGAAACAATTTCCGACCCCTTCCAAGCTCCCTTGAGCCGCGCCTCACAAAAACTCGTCACCGCCTCCGAAATCACATTCGTTACAGTAAGCTCGCCTTCGTAAGCTCGCCGGCCATTCAAAAAAACCACAACTTCTTGCAGAGTTTCCGTGAGACGCAAAACGACTTCTGCACTGTGGAATTCAAAGGTAAGGGAGTCTTCACGTATACTCTGCACGCGCGCTTTCATGCGCTGTCCGTTGCCAGTTAAAAAGCTCACTTCATTGCCAACTCGTTCTGAGGGATTAGGTTCGACTGTCATTTTGAGGGTGTTGTTCTGGTGCTATAGATACTGTCTGAAGAAATCATCGAAACTCCGGGCTGAATCAGGTCTCTTAACTTCAAACCGTTAAAAATTGGCTGAACATCATTGAACGGTAAATTTCTAACGTTGTATGTCTGCTTCGAAACCAAAGGCTTTGAAAAGTTCAAAATATTTCGGATTTTTTTATTCCTCGGATTCCAAACATTCAGATTTTAAGTGATTTTTTTGTAGATTTAATAGAAAGCTTTTGCTAATTACTTATCGACTTCTCATTGAGCAGCCTTCAATCTCCGTCACAAAAATGAGTTCCAGCACTTCAAAAAAAACGACGTTTTCTCTCAAACGTCTCGGTCACAGCCTTGTCACCGAAGACGGCCAAGACGTCATGACTCTTGCCGAACAGCACCAGTTCAAAGTTTCTTCAGTAGCATCCTCCCTCGGTGTCCAAGTCCAGGAATTGGAAGCTGCCATCAAAAAGGCAACCGGAATGGGCCCCAAAGAATACTTCCGTCGCCACCGCATCATCCTCGCCCAACGCTACATCCGCATGGGATATGGACCCGACCAAATTGTTTCTCTTCTGGGGTTTTCCCACTACACCCACCTCGCTCGCGAAGTAAAACTCTTCTACGGAATGACCATCACCGCTTGGACCAAAACGGAACAAGAACGCTGTATGGACCCCGCTTTCTCCTTCGGTTAGGCCGG
Organism: Verrucomicrobiota bacterium; assembly: GCA_039186735.1. Lineage (GTDB taxonomy): Bacteria > Verrucomicrobiota > Verrucomicrobiia > Verrucomicrobiales > Akkermansiaceae > Roseibacillus. The sequence continues at coordinate 8,204 of JBCCZX010000079.1, forward strand.
TCCCCTTTCCCCCGCTCGAATTTTGAGGCTTCCGTTTGACCTGAACGGGACTTAAATCGCCCGCTATGTGGAAAGGGCGCTTCGAACAAAACACCGCAGACTCCGTACTGCGTCTCGGTGAATCCATCTCCTTTGACTGGCGGCTCTACCGACACGACATTAAGGGCTCTATCGCCCACGCCCGTGCTCAGTCTATTGCCGGAATTCTAACCGCCGAAGAATTTTCTCTGATCGAAGCTGGTCTCAACCGCATCGCCGAAAAAATCACAGCCGGCGACTTCAAATTCTCCATTGCACTCGAAGACATCCACCTCAATATCGAGTCCGCACTCACCCAAGACATTGGCCCCACCGGAGCCAAGCTCCACACCGCCCGATCCCGCAACGACCAAGTCGCCACCTCAACCCGCCTCTACTGCCGCGAGGAAGTCGATAACATCGACAAACTCCTCACCGCTCTCCAAATAGCTCTTCTCTCACAAGCCGAGAAGCACACCTCCGATCCAATTCCCGGATACACCCACCTCCAACGTGGACAACCCGTCACCGTCGGCCACCACCTATTGGCCTATGTCGAGATGCTCTCACGCGACAAATCCCGCCTTTCTGAACTCCGCAAACGCATCAACATCTGCCCCTTGGGCTCCGGCGCTCTCGCCGGCTCAACCATCAATCTCGATCGCGAAGCCATCGCCAAAGAACTGGGCTTCGATTCCGTCACTCCAAACTCCATGGACGCGATCTCCGATCGCGACTACCTCGCTGAACTCCTTTTCGCTCTCTCTCTCATCGGAACTCACCTGTCCCGGCTCTCAGAAGATCTCATTCTCTGGTCCTCCGCCGAATTCCAATTCGTCACTCTTTCCGACGCACACACCACCGGCTCCTCCCTCATGCCCCAGAAAAAAAACCCCGACGTCTCCGAACTCACCCGGGGAAAAAGCGGTCGCCTTGTCGGCAACCTCTTTGCTCTCCTCACCGCAGTCAAAGGCCTCCCTCTCACTTACAATCGCGACCTTCAAGAAGACAAAGAACCCCTTTTCGACTCCATCGACACCATCTCCCTACTCCTCGAAGTCAACGCCGAGATGATCGAGGCAATGACCATTCAACGCCAACACTGCCTCGAAGCAGCTTCTGACCCCATGCTCCTTGCCACCGATCTCGCCGATTGGCTCGTGCTCGAAGGAATCCCATTCCGACACGCCCACGAACTCGTCGGCAAAGCCGTTGCCAAATCCGTCGAAACCGACACTCCTCTCGATCAACTCGACCTCCCCAGCGTCGATCCTGCCTTCAAGCCAGAGGCCTCTCGCGTCTTCAATCTTGAGCGTGCCCTCAGAGCCCGCACCAATCCTGGTGCTCCCTCACCCCAAAATGTTGCCCAACAAATTCAGCGCTGGAAACAGCTGCTCACCAACTGATTTTCCATCAGTCCACCATCTGCTCCTTCACCTTCGTCTCGATCTCAGAATAAAGCTCTTCGTTCTCTCGCAACGCCGTCTTCGCACCGTCACGCCCTTGCCCCAACTGGTTGCCATCGTAACTAAACCAACTCCCCCGCTTCTGGATAATTCCAAACTCCAACGCCAAATCCAACAATGACCCTACCGAGGAAATCCCCTCATTATACATGATGTCGAACTCCGCTTCCGTAAAAGGCGGCGCCACCTTGTTCTTCACCAGCTTAATCTTCGTCCGATTCCCCTGAACCGTCCCATCTGTCGCTTTAATGGCTCCAATCCGACGAATATCCACTCGCACCGAAGAAAAGAACTTCAAGGCTCGCCCACCCGGAGTCGTCTCCGGATTTCCAAACATCACCCCAATCTTCTCCCGAATCTGGTTCGTAAAAATACACACCGTCCGCGCTTTCGATATCGCACTCGTCAACTTTCGCATCGCCGAACTCATCAAACGCGCCTGTGCTCCCACCGTCGCATCACCAATTTCACCATCCAGTTCCTGCCGCGTAACCAAAGCCGCCACCGAATCCAAAACCACCACATCCAACGCGTTCGAACGCACCAAAGTCTCGCAAATCTGCAAGGCCTCTTCCCCCGACGAAGGCTGCGACACCAACAAATCATCCACATTGACCCCCAACCTACGCGCATAAGACGGGTCCAAGGCATGCTCCACATCAATGAACGCCGCCAATCCTCCCGCTTTCTGCGCCTGCGCAATCGCTGTCAAAGTGAGCGTCGTCTTCCCCGAACTCTCCGGCCCGAAAATCTCAACTACCCGCCCTCGCGGAAATCCTCCCACCCCCAGCGCTCGATCAATCAGTAAATTCCCTGTCGGAATCACATCCACGTCCATACTACTCTCGTCCCCCAAACGCATGATCGCTGTTTCCCCGAAATCCTTCTGAATCTGCGTAATCGCCAAATCCAGATTCTTATTTCGCGCATCCGCAATCTTTTGCTCCATCTGCGACTCCCGCTTCGCCTTCGTTTTCTCCGACATTTTCTGACTCTGTTCTGCTGCTGCGACCATATGCAAACTCCTTTAGTAACGCAGACACGCTATCAAGAGCCTCTCAGCTGAACAAGAAAAAAGAGTGTTCGTGTGAACGATTGTTCAAATTCACTCTTCACTAACCTCACTCTCAGGCACTTCCACCTCACCCCCAACCGGCTCTTGCTCTGCCGCCTCCGCCGCTTCCATCGCCTCAATCTCTTTTTCCATCTGCTCGCGCTGCTTCAGATAATTCCCGATATCCTCCTTAATCGACTCCACATTCTGGCCAAAATCACTGCCCGGCTTCACTTCCGCAATCGCATCCAACTCCGCATAAGCCTTTTCCTTCTCCTTCCGCTCCACATAAACCATCACCCGCGCCATCAAAATATGCTGCCGATCCTCACCCTGCGGATCATGCTCCGCCACAAATTCATCCACCAGCGTCAACACCCCATCATAATCCCCCCCCCGCATCTTCGCCTCGAAAGCCTGCTCATACTCAAATACCGCCTTAGCGAAATCGTAATCCTGCATATACCCCGTCTCATCATTCGGATCGAGCATCCTCAATTCATCGACCTCCTCACCATAATACTGACCCACATCCGCTCCCGGCACACTCCGTAGAAACGTTGCCAATGCCTCAACCCGTCCCTCCCCTTTCGCCCCCTTCAATGCCATCCACGGCGCCTGCAACTCATCAAGATGCTCCAAATACGCCTCCGGACCACCTTCCACATAACCCGTCCGCCCAAAAGGACGACCCTTCGAATCAACGAGAAGTATCGTAGGAAAACCCTGCACCCGATACTCCTCTGCCACCTTCTCATTTGCTGCCCGCTGCTCCGGGGTCACCAACTCCTCCGCCTGCGGAAAATCCAACTCCACCAGCACATACCTCTCAGCCACCTTCTCAAAACCCTCTTTCTCGAAGACCTCTTCCTTCAACTTCACACACCAGTGACACCAGTCCGAACCCGTGAAATCCACCAACAAGTCCTTCCCACTCTCTGCCGCAAGCCTCTTCCCCTCCTCAAAATCCTTCACCCAGGTCAAAGCCGAAAAAGCAGCAGGCACCATCAGACTCGAAACAAGAACCCCCAAAACAAATCGTCGCATAAACATATCAATAAAACGAGGTAGAGAGACAGATTTATTCACCCTGCAACAGGGCCTCGGCTTTCTTGCGCAACTCCTCCGCCTCTTCTTGAAGTTCCAACGCTCGCTTCTCAATATCTTCAATACTCGCAGCAGCGGCCTGACCCCGTTCGGCATCCTCCAGCTGCTTCCGGGCTGCCTCCTCTACCCGATGCTCCTCCAAATGCACCTTCTCCAAAGCCTCTCGCCGATTCTCCAACTCCACCAAACGACTTTTCACCTTCTCAATTGCCTCATCTACCGCCGCTAACTCACGATGCGATTTTTCCAAATTCAAGACCGCCTCCGCATGCGCCCCCTTCGCCTCTCCAACAGAATCGCCACCCCCTGCCGACAACTCAATCACATCCGTTTTCGCAATGCCCTCAACACTCTCAGTTGAATCCTCTTCCGGGTTCTCTCGCTCACCCACTTTTCCGCCACCTCCAGCACTCGCCGATTGATCTTTGTCGTCTTCACTGCCCTCCGCCTCCTCAACTCGTGCCTTTGCATGCCGAACTCTCTGCTCAAGCACCCCACTTTGCTGAGCCATCGGAGAACCAGGATTGGACTCCTTCATCTTCCGAATCGCAACAAGCGCCGCATCATGCCGTCCCAGATGCATCAACGCATAATGTTGAAACGCGTAAATCATCTGCCGCTCACTCGGTGCGAGTTCTTCCTCCAACATCTCTTCTGCAACCTTCACCGCTTCCTCAAACTGACGACTCGCCATCAACGCGCGCAACTCTTTCTGATGCTTCTCAATGCGCTCCTTCACCACCACCACTTTCACCAATTCCGACTCGTCATTCGATAGCTTCCGCAACACCGAGAATTCCTCCTCATAAACCGTTGCCACCGTCTTCTCCGGAACACTCTTCAAAGCCCTCTCCAAAGCCTCGGCCTTCGCCGCCGGCTCTGTCGCCTCCTCAAATTCCGCAAAGGCCGCATCTCTCCTTTCCTTCCCCTTCTGCGCCTCCTCAATCGCCGCCAAACACTCGCCCGGCGTCCAATTCGCATCCACATCCAACCTCGCATAAGGACGACCCTCCCCATCCGCCAACACCAATACCGGAAAGCCCGGCACCCCATACTTCACCCGCATCGGCTCGTTCCGTCGCGTCAGCTCCGGTTCCTTCGTAGGAAAATCCAACTCCACCAACACAAAATCCCCTCCCACTCCCTCCAAAAACTTCGCCTGACTCAGCACCCGCTCATCGAACACCTCGCACTTCTCACACCAGTCCGAACCCGTGAAGCTCACCAACAAATCTTGGCCGCTGACCGCCGCCGACTGCTGACCCTCCTTGAAACTCCCCAGCCACTCCGCTCCGAAAACCGGACTCACCGCCAACATCAACAGCACCAACTTGCGCATAAGCCCTACTTAACTGCCTCTTCCCGCACCCCGCAAGCCGACAAAACGCGGCCTCACTTCAACACCGCCTGCAACTCATGCGTCCGCTCTTTCCGCGGCGTCCCCGGCCCATTGTAGCCTAATAACCGAAAACTCTCCGCCTCCAAACCCTTCTCTTTCAGGACATCCTCCAAGGCCGCTCGCGCCTCCGCCACTTTCTCATCACCACGAGACCCCTGCCACGCGTAAGACAAGACCTTCATCGCCGCCACATCCTTCACCTCCACCTTCTTCCCATCCATCCCCAACTCCCCCACCTCCGCGTTCTGATAAAGAAACGCCATCGAAACCATATCCATCGCCTCCCCATCCTCCTCCATCTCCATTTCCACCGGCGCCGTCATCGGTATGTTCTTCGACGAAATATGCCGGAACAACCGCATAAAAGTCGGTCCCGACATTCGCCCATCCGTAAAAGCCGCCCGATAAACCGGATACTCCTTCGCCACCACCTGACCATACGGACCCGGCGCTGGCCAACCCTGCGGCAACTGCGCCTCATTCACATAACTCGCCGGAGCCCCCGCCGACTTCTCCGCCGCAACTCCCCCAACAACCAACAAACTCAGCGACAAAATCGAAATCAAAGCAACTTTCACCCGTCAAGATGGCACCATCCCCCCAACGCGCGACCTCTTTTTTCTCCTCCAACAAAAGCCAAACTTCCCCCTCCCCCTGCCCGCCGATATGGTAGTCGGTGATGTCCTCACCCCAGACGCCGTCCGACCAGATCATGCGCCGCGCGCCGTAAGCATCA
>JBCCZX010000080.1:0-13766 GCA_039186735.1 Verrucomicrobiota bacterium
CCCAGGAGCCCGGTTTATTGGTATCGAAGACTGGATTATCAGGATCTATTTTTTCAACGTCATTGGAATTGCTCAGTACAAAGACAAATCCAAGGGGCAGGGTGACGGGGCGATCTCCTCTCCTTTGGACTGAGCTAAAACACTGCAAATGTCTTGTTTGAATGGTGTGTGAAATATAGGGCATTCTCTCTCTCTCTCTCTCTCTCTCTCTCTCTCTCTCTCTCTCTCTCTCTCTCAAATGGCCCGACATCGGGAGCCCAAGTGCCGCCCAAATGTCGGTCGCAGGGTGATGGCGAATTCAAGACTTTATTGGGGGGAGACTAGGGGGCTCGAGCCTTTCTCGCTACTGCCTTGTAGCAGCCTCCGGCTCTGTTGTGACTATAACGACTCTGATATTTGCGAGGGGGGACTTGATCCCTTCATCCGCCTGCGTAGCGTATGCCACAGGCAGACCCAACCCCAGCGCCGTCACCCCACCCGTTGCCATCCCTCCCGTCACCCCCGCCACACCCAACAACAACTCAAACTCCAACAGCGACGCCATCAACACCCTCTCCGACGAAGACATCCGTCGCATCGTCGAAGAAGCCGCCTCCAAAGAAAGCGAAAGCGCAGAATAACACCACCCTCACAACCCCGGCGGTCGCGGCCACGCCACATGAATATGCCCGCTATGCCCCGGATCCCCCGGCCCCAACGTCTCCGTCGCCCCCATCGCCTCACACTGCCGGATAAACTCCCGCCAATAAGGCCGCCCATAACCCACCTTCACCCCGTTGATCCGATTCACATCAAACGCCACCCCCAAATAATGCCGCGACTTCCGGCTGTGAGAACTCCCCGCAATCGAAGTCACATGAAACCGATACCCCCGATCCCGCATAATCTTCATCGCCCGCAACATCTGCGAACTCAAATACGTGTAACCACCCGGCGCCTTCCCATAAGAACTCCGCGCCGCCTGCAAACCCGCTGCCGTCTGCCGCATATTATGCATCGCCGTCGCCTGATCCCGACGCCCACTCACATGATACGCCGCAAACTCCACCCCCGGATCCCCCAACAAACTCTTCGCCAACTCCTGCCGCCCCGTCTCACGCAACACCGATTTCGCCGAACCAGACGCGCACCCCACCACTACCGCCACCACCACCGCCAACCCAAGCGCGAAGAACAGGGACCACTGCTTCATGGGCCCCGATTCAAACTCCTCAACACCCCCACAAGCAAATCCCCTCCCGGTCAGCACCAACATCAAAAACTGTTCAAATAAACTTTAATAACGCTGTTTCATGATTTTTTTAAAAAATAAGCAGATTCTTATTGTAAAATTTACGAGTATAATTATGATAAACCCACAGTGAAGGTCGAAGCCCGCGTGACTTCCAAAAAAACCATCCTGACCAACAACCTCATTCCACACAAAACAATGAAGATTCAGCCGAAAAAAAATCACTCCCGCGGAATCACCATCCTCGAGCTGACCATCGTCATTCTCATGCTCCTCTCCCTCGTGAGCATCCTCTTCATCGGCGTGAGCGGATGGAAAAAAGGCGCCGACCGCTCAAAAACCCTCCTCGTCGTCCGGAACATCCAACAAGCCACTCGCGTCCACCAAAACTTCAGCGCCGCCAAACCCGGCGACACCGACCTCTCCCTCGGCACCAGCATCTTCAACAGCTCTGGCACCGCCTACATCCGCACCTCGGCACCCGGTATCCCCCCCAAGCACCCCGTCAGCGGCGAAAGCTTCACCTTCCACTCCGGCGGCAAAAACGTCTACCCCGAGAACGGCACCCTCTACGTCACCAGCTCCGGTCCTGCCTACCTCAACTTCACCGCCGACGACGCAGGAGTTTACTAATCCCCAACTCAACCTCCCCAATAGGTCACCCCCCCAGCAAACAGTGACCTCCCATCCAAAGCTCCGCCCCCCCATGAGGAGCGAAGGATGGTCGGGGTGACAGGATTCGAACCTGCGGCCTCTTCACCCCCAGCGAAGCGCGCTACCAAACTGCGCCACACCCCGACAGCGGCGGGCGTAATAACCTCCCCACCTCCCCCTTGGCAAGCAGCGAATCATCCGCAAAACCCGCCACCTTCGCGAATTTCCATCTCGTCACTGACAAAATCCCCGCGATCTGCCAAGCTCCGCTCCCACTCCGCTTCTCGCTCATGAATCCTCTTCCCGTCGCCGTCCTTGGTGCCTCCGGCTACACCGGAATCGAACTCCTGCGCCTCCTTCTCAACCACCCCGGCGCCCAGCTCGTCGCCATCACCTCCCGCGCCAATGCCGGCCTGCCCCTCTCCTCCATTCTCCCCCGCTTCGCCTCCCTCCCGGGCGCCGACCTCCCCTTCATCGAGCCCGACATGGATGCCGTCGTCGCCAGCGGAGCAAAAGTCGCCTTCCTCGCCCTTCCCCACGGCAAGGCGGCCGACTACGCCCTTCCCCTCCTCGAAAAAGGCCTCAAAGTCATCGACCTCTCCGCAGACTTCCGACTCAACAATGCCGAGACCTACGCCGAATTCTACGGCCAACCTCATCCCGCACCCGAATGGCTCGACAAAGCCGTCTACGGCTGCCCCGAACTCCACGCCGACAAAATCCGGGCCGCTCAACTCATCGCCTCACCCGGCTGCTACCCCACCTCCATCATTCTCCCCCTCGTCCCCCTCCTCAAAAACAAGCTCATCGACCCCACAACCATCACCGTAGCCTCCATGAGCGGCGTCTCCGGAGCCGGAAAAAAAGCCGACCTCTCCCTCATCTTCTCCGAAGTCAACGAATCCCTCCGCACCTACGGCCTCCCCAAACACCGTCACCTCTCAGAAATCGAACAAGAACTCTCCCTCGCTGCCGGCCAAACCGTCACCATCACCTTCACCCCCCACCTCGTCCCCGTTACCCGCGGCATCCACTCCACCATCACCGCTTCACTAACAAGCGACATAGACAAAGTCTCTAGCGCATTCACAAACGCATACACTGACGAACCATTCATTCGTCTCCTTGGACTGGGCAAATCTCCCGATACCGCCAACGTCACCCGAACCAACTTCCTCGACCTCGGCTGGCACCACGACACCCGTACAAACCGGCTCATCCTCACCTCTGTCGAGGACAATCTCACCAAAGGAGCCTCCGGCCAAGCCATCCAAGCCTTCAATTTGCTCCACGCATTTCCTGCTACTGCTGGATTGATGAGTCTCTGACTTCTCTCCTACACTCCCAGCTCTCTCCACCACTCATGCCCTACGTCACGGAAAAAGGAGGGGTCTGCGCACCTCAAGGTTTCCTCGCCAGCTCAATCGCTGCCGGCATCAAAAACCCAGACTCCGATCGCCGCGACCTCGCCCTCATCTACTCCCAAGAACCCTGCGTCTCCTCCGGCACCTTCACCACCAACCGCGTCAAAGCCGCACCCGTCCGCGTCTCCCAAGCCAACCTCCGCAACAACGAAATCCGCGCCATCGTCGCCAACTCCGGAAACGCCAACGCCTGCACCGGCATCCAAGGCGTCAAGGACGCCCGCGCCATGGCCGACTCCGTTGCCAAACCCCTCGGCCTCCGTCGCCGCGAAATCGGCGTCTGCTCCACCGGCGTCATCGGCCTCCCCCTCCCCATCGATCGCATCCTCCACCAATCCGAAAAACTCGTCGCCAAACTCAAACCCAACAACGGCCTCAAAGTCGCCAAGGCCATCATGACCTCCGACACCCGCGCCAAGGACATGGCCATCAAAGCCGAACTCGACGGATACCCCGTCACCCTGGGCGCCTGCGTCAAAGGCGCCGGCATGATCTGCCCCTCCATGGCCACCATGCTCTGCTTCGCCACCACCGACGCCAACCTCACCCGCGGTTGCCTCGAACGCACCCTCCAGGAAGCCGTCGAACACTCCTTCAACCGCATCACCATCGACGGCGACATGTCCACCAACGACACCGTCCTCGCCCTCGCCAACGGCGCCGCCGGCGGCCCCCGCATCCAACGCGGCTCCAAAGCCTGCCGCCAATTCCGCGACGCCCTCCAATACCTCCTCCTCAACCTCGCCAAGGAAATCGTCAAAGACGGCGAACGCGTCACCAAATTCATCACCCTCGAAGTCAAAAACGCCCGCACCTACCTCGACGCCAAAAAAGTCGCCGAAGCCGTCGCCAAATCCGCCCTCGTCAAAGCCTCCTGGAACGGCAACGACCCCAACTGGGGCCGCATCATCCACGCCGTCGGCTACTCCCGCGCTCCCATCCGCGAAGAACTCGTCGACATCTCCTACGAAGACCTCCCCGCCTGCATCTCCGGACTCGTCGCCGATACCCCCCTCGAAAAACTCCGCGCCATCGCCCGCAAATCACGCTTCAAAATCTCCATCGACCTCAACCTCGGCAAATCCGACTACACCATCTACACCTCCGACCTCTCCCCCGAATACATCGACTTCAACCGCTCCGAATACGCCTACTGGAACCAAGCCCGCAAAGACGGCTCCATCAAAAGATAACCCTCGCAAGCACTCCCACTCGAATCACCCCGCAAAACCAAATCTCCCCAGCCCTAAATAAACCCCAACTTCCCAAAATCCTGCCCAAGCACCGGCTTCGATTCCGCCTTCAACCAATCTTCCAAAACCGTCGCATAAACCTTCCGGAAATCGGTCGTGAACTTCAAATCCCCTCTCTCCAAATCCGTTAAACTCGGATAAGTCCCATAAAGACCACCTTTCACTCCGCCACCAGCCACAAACAAGCACGAACCCTGCCCGTGGTCCGTCCCCCCACTCGCATTTTGCGCCACCCGTCTTCCGAACTCCGAAAACGTCATCAAAGTCACCCGCTTGTAGTTCCCCTGCTCCCGCAAATCCGCAAAAAACGACTTCAACGCCGCATCCATCTGCCCGAGCAAATTGTCATGCTGCCCCTCCTGCTGCCGGTGCGTGTCAAAACCACCATGACTCACGTAGTAAACTCGCGTCGGCATCCCCCCTGCAATCATCCGCCCCACCAAACTCAAACTCTGCCCAATTGGAGTCCCCGGATACCTCGCTTTCGAACGATGCTTCTTCGCCAACTTCACCACCTCGTCCGAACTCACCTGCGCATTCAAGGCCACCCGCTCCAAATACGAAACCGTATCCTCACCCGCGATTCCTCCCCGCTTCCCCACCTCCTTCACCGAATCCCCCACCGACATCACCTCATCACCCGGCGCATTCAAACCCTCAAACGCACTCTCCGCTGCCGCCACCTCGTCACCCCCATGAATCCAGCGATACAAATCCGGCGCCGCCAGACTGATTCCACTGTTCCTCACCGCCCCAAATGACTCCGGCTGCGACTTCTTCAAACTGATCCCCACCATCGGGTCCAAACCCTCACAAGCATTATCAAAAAAGCGACCCAACCACCCCGTATTCGACCGGTTTCGGGGATCCGCCGTCTCCCAAATCGACGTCGAAACAAAATGCGACCGGTTCGGATTCGGATAACCCACCCCCTGCACCACCGCCAACTCCCCCTCATCATACAAACCCGCCAAACTCTCCAAACGGCTGTTCAAACCCAACCCTTCCTTCAACTGAATCAACTCCCCCTTCTTTTTCGCCAAACTCGGCCGCGCCCTGTGATACGCATCATCCTCATACGGCACCACCGTGTTCAACCCATCATTCCCTCCCGCCATCTGCAACACCACGAGAATCTCATCATCCTTTCCGCTCGCCACCTGCACCGCTGAGTCCTTCGCAACCCCCTCCAACTCACCAAAAGTCCGCTGCATAAACATCGGCACCGTCCAAGTCGCCGAGGCACCCCAAATCCCCGTTCGCAAAAACTCCCGCCGCGTCTTCAACAAATCACTCATTATCGTCTCCTTTCTTTCTTCAAGCCAACTGGTAACTCGGCGTCGACATCATCACATGCATCAACTCCGCTATCTCGGTATTCGTGAAAATCGCCCCTCTCTTCGCCTTTGCATAAGACTCGAAAGCCACCCGGTCCTTCTCTCGCAAGGGGCGCTGGAATAACCGGAAACTCAACTCCTCCACCAACGCACTCACATCCTCACGCAACTCCCGTGGGGCCAGCACTTCATAATCCGGCTTCGGCATCCGGCGCGCAATCGCCAGATTAAACATCTGCCCTCCCCCACGACCACCCGTCACCATCTTCGGATCACCCCCTGCCCCCGTAATCAACCCCGCCAAATGATACCGCGTCAAAAGCGTGTTCGTGTTCACCCACGCCTTCCCCCAATCCCAACCCGCCACATTCGGAGGCAAAAAAGGCACCTGTCCCAACTGCGTTAACGCCTGCATCGACAAACGCTCCGGCATTCCCCCCACCTCCAATTGCTTCGCCATCATCACCACAAACTCCACCGGACTCTTGATCCGAGAATACATCGCCCGCTCCGAATAAAACTCCTCGCTCAAAAAAATCTCCCGCAACAACGGCTTCACCTCATACCCCACCTTCACAAAACCCCGACCCAGTCTCTTCACCACCTCTTCACTAGGATTATCGTAACAAAAATACTCAAAGACCTTCTTCGCCAAATACTCCCCGCAAGCCGGCTTCTTCAAAACGAGCTCCACCACCGCGGGACCATCAAACGCACCCCGCTGCCCCAAAATCACTTTCTCCCCGTCATCCCAACTCCTCGCCACATGATTCACCACACCATTCACTCGCTGCACCCGATACCCCGTAAATGCCCGCGCCGCCTCCTTCACATCTTCTTCCGTGTAGTTTCCCTCCCCAAGCGTGAACAACTCCATCAACTCCCGCGCGAAATTCTCATTCGGCTTCTTCTTACTCGAATTCGCCGAATCCAAATACGTCATCATCGCCGGATCGAGCGCCACCTTCCTCGTCAACTCCCCAAAATTCCCCAAAGCCTCCTCACGAAACAACTCGTTCTGCTCATACATCCACTTCGGCCGCCGCACCTTCTGCACACTCGTTGGAAAATGATCATGCCAAAACATCACCATCTTCTCCCGTAACGGCGCTTCCGTCGTCCGCATCCGCTCCATCCACCATTGCGTCAGAGTCACCCCCTGCTGCCTCCGCTCCCGGTTCACCTGCTGATTCAATTCCCGCCGCTTCTTATCCGCTTCTTCCTTGGATAAGGTCTTCGACTCTTGCCGCAACGCCGCATAACGCTCCCAGACTTCTCCAATCTGACCCAGAAATCCCGGCTTCGCATAATCCTCACTCTCCTCCGCATCCAACAACCACGACACCGCCCCTTCCCGGCCCCGTCCATACAAGGTCCGAATCTCTTCCGGCGTTCCCCCGAAACCAGCCCGATTCAGCAAATGAGCCGCTTCATAAATCGTCCAATCGTTCGACAGCTTCGGCATACACAAAATAAAACGCGTTCTTCTCGCAAAAGTTGCACAAAAAACACCCATCCCTCCGAGACTCCACCCGACTCAAGTGACCAGTTTCAACGAGACCGCCACACCACAAACGTCCACCGCCAGAAAAACAATCCCCCCCTTTGCGTCTCCCGTGAGTCCTTCAGTCCAAGTCATTCAGAAGCCAAATCTCCCTCCCTCTCAACCTCCTGTTCAAAAACCAAAAACCATGGCCTTCGAAGCCTTGGCGAAGTAGGCTTTGCGACAAAGTAATGCCCGAGACCTTCCAGCCCGAACTCCTCTCCCCCGCCGGAAACTGGGACTGCGCCCGCGCCGCCATCGCCGCTGGCGCCGACGCCATCTACTTCGGCCTCCCCGCCTTCAACGCCCGCCTCCGCGCCGACAACTTCACCGAACAAGACCTCCCCGAACTCATGGAATTCCTCCACCGCCACGGCGTGAAGGGCTTCCTCACCATGAACACCCTCATCTTCACCAGCGAACTCGATGCCGCCGCCCGCCAACTCCAGCACGCGCAAAACTCCGGCGTCGACGCCGCCATCATTCAAGACCTCGGCCTCGCCAAAATGGCTGCCGAGCTCGCTCCCAAGGTCGAAATCCACGCCTCCACCCAAATGACCATCACCTCCCCCGATGGCCTCCGCTTCCTCGAATCCATCCTCCCCCTCAAACGCGCCGTTCTCGCCCGCGAACTCTCCGTCAAAGAAATCACCAAGTTCGACAAACCCGAACACACCCCTCTCGAGGTGTTCGTCCACGGCGCCCTCTGCGTCGCCTACTCCGGCCAATGCCTCACTTCCGAATCCCTCGGCCAACGCTCCGCCAACCGTGGCGAATGCGCCCAAGCCTGCCGCATGCCCTACGAACTCATCATCGACGGCGAGAAAAAAGACATGGGCGAACACCGCTACCTCCTCTCCCCCCAAGACCTCGCCGCCATCGACCTCATCCCCGAGCTCGTCGCCGCCGGCGTCAAGTCCTACAAGATCGAAGGCCGCCTCAAATCCCCCGAATACGTCACCGCCGTCACCCGCGCCTACCGCAAAGCCCTCGACTCCGCAGTCGGTAGGGACACTCCCGGTAGGGACGCTTCGATGAAGCGTCCGCAACGCGACAGCGTTCCAAGCGAGTCTGCAAAGCAGACCACTTCCCCCATCACTCCCGAAGACCGCTACGCCCTCGAAATGACCTTCTCCCGCGGCCTCACCACCGGATGGCTCGCCGGCACCAACCACCCCTACCTCACCCACGGACGCTTCGGCAAAAAACGCGGCCCCCTCCTCGGCACCATCACCGAAGTCCAAAACTCATGGCTCCGCCTCGACACCCCTCCCAACCAACACACCCCACCCCTCAAAGCCGGCGACGGCGTCGTCTTCGACCTCGGCGAAAACCGCAACCTCGAACAAGGCGCCACCATCTGGAAAATCCAAGACGACCGCCTCATCTTCCATCGCGACTACAGCGGCATCAACTGGGACCGCATCCACCCCGGTGCAACCCTCTACAAAACCGCCGACCCCGCCCTCGAATCCTCCCTCCGCAAATTCTGGCAAAACACCAAACTCCCCGAAAAAAAGACCCCCCTCCACCTCACCATCACCGGCCAACCCAACCAACCCCTCCTCATCGAAGGGAGCGTGGGCGTCCCGCCCGCATCACCCACAACCCGAGTTCAATCCACCGATTTCCTTCAACCCGCGACGAAAAAACCGCTAACCACCGAAACCCTCACCGCCCAACTCGGCCGCCTCGGCAACACCCCCTTCACCCTCATCTCCCTCGACAACCAACTCCAAGGCGACTGCCACCTCCCCCTCTCCCAACTCAACCACCTCCGCCGCCAACTCATCTCCCAAATCGAAACCACGAACACACACGGTAGGGCGGACCGGCCCGGTCCGCCGCAAACACCAACCAACGCCCCAACAACCTTCGAGCACCTCCTCCCAACCACTTCGATGTTCGATGTTCAATGTTCGACGTGCGATGTTCCCAACCTCACCCTCCTCACCCGCACCCTCGACCAAGTCCAAGCCGCCCTCGCCGCCAACATCTCCACCATCTACTGCGACTTCGAAGACCCCCGCCGCTACCGCGACGCCCTCGCACTCAAAAACAACCACTCCTCCCAAGTCTACCTCGCCACCCCCCGCATCATCAAAGCCAACGAACTCGGCTACCTGAAACACATCGCCTCACTCAAACCCGACGGACTCCTCCTTCGCAACCTCGCCGCCCTCGACTACTTCAAAGACAGTAGCCTCACCAAAATCGGCGACTTCTCCCTCAACGTCTCCAACCCCATCACCGCCCGCCTCCTCAAGGAATCCGCTCACCTCGAGCGCCTCACCGTCTCCTACGACCTCAACATCACCCAAGTCCTCGACCTGTTAGAAAAAACCCCACCCCACTGGCTCGAACTCACCCTCCATCAACACATGCCCCTCTTTCACATGGAGCACTGCGTCTTCTGCACCTTCATGTCCAAGGGGACTTCCTACAAAGACTGCGGTCGCCCCTGCGAAAAGCACACCGTCCACCTCCGCGACCGCGTCGGCCAACTCCACCGCCTCCACGCCGACGTCGGATGCCGCAACACCCTCTTCAACGGCCGCGCCCAAACCGGCGCCTCCTACTTCCCCCAACTCCAAGCCACCGGCCTCAACCACTTCCGCCTCGAACTCCTCGACGAAACCGAAGCCGAAGCCTCCCGCCTCATCTCCCAATACCAAAAACTCCTCACAAACCAACAATCCCCCACCCAACTCCTCACCACCCTCCCCGCACTCAGCAAACTCGGAGTGACTGAAGGCACTCTCGCCTAAAATCAGCAAAACCACTCGAAATTCAAAACCAACTTTCAACTTGCGGAGCGTCTCAATAATTCGCATCTCACCTCGTAAAGACACCCAATAATTCATTCGCAAATATGAAAGCGCAGCACGCTCTCTTCCTACTCTTCTCCACCCACCTCCTCACCGCCGCCCCCGACACCGTTGACCCGACCTTCGCCGCTTCTGCCGGTCAGTTCTTCGACGCCAGCGACTTCGGAACCATCTCCTCCGTCCTCGTCCAGCCCGACGGCAAAATCCTCTTCGGTTCCAACGAGATGTCCGCCCAAAGTGGAACCCTCGAAGTGCCTCTTGTTCGCTTCAATCCTGACGGCTCCCTCGACAACACCTTCTTCGCCGACAACGAACCCAACGGCTCCGACTCCGGCATCTATTTCGACTCCGCCGGATGGCCCGAAGTCCACGCCCTCGGCCTTCAGTCCGATGGCAAAATCATCGCCGCTGGCGTCATGCAAGGTGTGCGTAACGGCACTGCCGCCTCTCCGACAACCGAGTTCCCTTCCCAATCCATCGTCCGCTTCAACGCCGACGGAACCATCGACACCACCCTCCAAACCAACGGCACCCTGTCCTGGCCCGTCGGCGGCCTCAATTACATCGAGGAACTCACCGTTCAACCCGACGACAAAATCATCTGCGTCGGCGGCTTCGGAGGCTTCCGCGACACCCCTGCTTCAGCCTACACAACCCGCTACGGCATCGCCCGCCTCAATGCCAACGGCTCCCTCGACACCGGTTTTCAAATCGACCCGTCCGAGTTCGGAGTTCCCGCTGGCGCATCTCTCGTCCGGGGTTGGTTCCGGCAGGCCACTCTCGACTCGTGCGGCAATATCTACCTCGCTGGCCTACTCGAGTGGGGCAGCCAATTCTCCCCCTCTACCCTTCCCGTTCTAGCCCGCCTCTATCCCGACGGAACCCGCGACACCGGCTTCAACCCCACCCCACCCGCCGGCATCACCGACTGGCAAGGTGTCACTATCTCAGCGGACGGACGAATCCTTGCCTACGGCATCACAAGTAGTGGAAACATTCTCCAACGTTACTTCGACGACGGCTCCCTCGACAATTCATTCACCCTCGATCCCACCGCCGGCCAAATCGATACCCGCCCCCTCCGCCTCGACGGCCCCTTCGAGCGCATTCTCCTCGCTCAAAACAACGCGGGCTCCCAATCCTCTCTCGTCCGCCTCATCAGCAACGGCAACCTCGACAACACCTTCTCCGCCACCGCCCAGTGGACCGCCAACCCCAACGGTTCCCAACCCGGCTTCTTCCAAAATTTCACCACCGGCTGGAACGGCACCATCTACTCCGGTGATGGCTTCGACTCCGTCAACGGCACTTCCACAAACAAAGTCGTTGCCTTCGAAGGCAACCCCTCCGCCTCCTCTGTCACCATCGACTTCCGCCCCCTCAAAGCCCTTGAATCCCAGGGCACCCTCTACCTCACCGTTACCCGCACCGGCGACACCACCAACGCCGCCTCCGCCAACTACTCCTTCACCCTCACCCAAGCCTCCGTCAACGACCTCGTCCCCACCCCTGGCTCGATCTCGTGGGCTGCCGGCGAAGGCGGACCCAAAACCATCGCCGTCACCATCACCGACGATTCCTTCGTCGAAGGCGATGAGAACCTCATCTTCGTCCTCAGCGCCCTCACCAACCTCACCGACCTCGGAGGAGATTCCACCACCATCACCATCATCGACGACGAAGTTGCCCCCAGCATCACCTCGCAACCCACCTCCATCACCGTCGCCCAAGGCAACCCCGCTTCGTTCTCCGTCGCCGTCACCAGCCCCGTTCCTCCCACCTTCCAGTGGCGAAAGGACGGCATCGACATCCCCGGCGCCAACTCCTCCACCTACTCCATTTCCAGTACGTCACCCACCGACGAGGCCGACTACACGGTCGTCGTCACCAACCTCACTGGATCCACCACCTCCTCACCCGCCACCCTCACCGTCCTCCCCCCCTCCGCTTCCGTCGACCCCACCTTCACCCCCGCCGCCGGACTCCAACCCAACTCCCTCGCCATCCTCCCCGACAACTCCCTCATCATCCTCGATGGCAACTTCTCTTCTGGATACACCCTCAAAAAAATCCTTCCCGACGGCTCCGTCGACGCCACCTTCAATCCCACCTTCAGCCTCATCTCCGGCTACTCCAGCCTCAACATCGACGCCTTCCCCCTCCCCAACGGCCAATTCATCATTTCCGGCAACTTCGCCGACGTGAACGGCACCGCCCGCCCCCAACTCGCCCGCCTCAATGCCGATGGCACCCTCGACCCCACCTTCGACGCCGCCTTGCCAAACGCCTTCAACTCCCCGATCTCCGGTGTCGCCGTCACCTCCTCCGGTACCGTCTACTACGCCTTTAAACCCGGGGGACAAGCCGGCGGCCTCCGCCGCGCCCTTAACGACGGCTCAACCGACCCGAGCTTCAACACCGCCATTGCTTCCAACACCAACGGCTTCCTCTGGGCCCTCGAAGAACTCCCCGACGGCTCCCTCCTCATCTCCCACACCTCCGGCAGTTCCTTCAGCTTCACCCGCGGCATCACCCGCCTCAACTCCGACGGCTCCGACTTCCCCGGCTTCAACTCTTCCACGGCCCTCTTCCCACAAACCACCGACTTCGCCCTCCTCCCCGACGGCTCCTTCGCCGCCGCCCGCAACACCACCCTCGAACTCTACGACCCCCTCGGCAACGTCCTCGACACCTTCACCTTCACCGACGCCATCACCTCTGTCCACTACCACCGCGGTCGCCTCATCGTCACCGGCCCCACCGAATACAATTCCACCCCCATCCCCGGAATCGCTCGCCTCTCCCTCGACGGAACTCTCGACACCAACTTCCCCGGCGGCTCCGGCCCCAACGCCAACGTCCAAAACGCTGCCTTCGACTCCTCAGACCGCCTCGTTACCTTCGGCACCTTTACCACTTGGAATGGCGAATCGCGCAACCGCATCGCCCGCCTCACCCTCGACAACCCTGAAATCGCCTTCGCCACCCTCTCTTCCACTGCCAACGAAACCGACGGCACCATCGCCATTTCCCTCATCCGCTACGGCGATAATAGTAGCCCCGCATCCGTGACCGTCACTTCCACCAACGGTACCGCCTCCGCTCCCGGCGACTTCACCGCCGTCAACCAAGTTGTCACTTGGCCCGCCAACGACTCCACCCCCCAAACCATCTCCGTCACCCTCCTCGACGACAGCACCCTCGACGGCGACCTCTCCTTCACCCTCGCCCTCTCCAACCCCGTCGACACTCTCCTCGTCCCCGGCGACCACATCATCAACATCCTCGACGACGACTCTCTCCCCACCATCACCCAACAACCCGCCAACACCTCGACCGTCCTCGGCCTCTCCGCCTCCTTCGCCGTCACCGCCACTTCGCCCCCCCCCGACACCGAGCAAAGGTGCCGCGACGGGGTCGCCATCCCCCGCGCCCCCACCCCCCCCAACAACACCGCCACCCCCACCCCCCCCCACCACCGCGCCCACACCCCCGC
>JBCCZX010000081.1:0-13755 GCA_039186735.1 Verrucomicrobiota bacterium
CCAAATTCCTCGCCGCCACCAACAAAGTCTCCAAAAAATCCTTTCCAGCATCCTGCGACGGCTCCAACACATCCTTCAACAAAATCGCATGAGGCCTCTCCAATCGCGCCGCCAACAAACGAAACGCCGCCACCACTTCCATTCCCACCCCATCCCGCACCGTCACCACCTTCGTCTCCTTCAAACCATTCACCGCCCCCATCTCCTCATCCGACCGTGGATCCACCTCCACCACCCCCGCATCCTCAATCACCACCTCCGGCTGAAAATCTCCCAGCCCCGCCAACTTATGCGCCACCGCCTCAAACTTCTCCCGCGTCACAAACACCCGCATCAACTCCGCCCCCCCCACCTTCACATCACCACACCGCACCACCTCCGACCTCCTCCGCTCATAACTAAACGGATCCCAAGACCCCTCCACCCCAACGCAATCAGCTCTGGATTCTGGACTCTGGACTCTCGACTCTCTCACCAATGCCCGCGCCACCGGCACCTCATGCACCGCATCCTCCGTCAAACTCACCCGAATCGTATCCCCAATCCCATCCGCCAATAAACTCCCGATCCCAATCGCCGACTTAATCCGCCCATCTTCCCCATCCCCCGCCTCCGTCACCCCCAGATGCAACGGATAATTCCAATCCGCCCCCTCCGCATACAAGCGCGCCACCAACAAGCGATACGCCTCAATCATCACCTTCGGATTCGAAGCCTTCATCGAAAACACAAAATTATGATAACCCTCTTCCCGCGCAATCCGCGCAAACTCCAACGCACTCTCCACCATCCCCACCGGCGTATCCCCGTAACGATTCATAATCCGGTCCGACAACGACCCATGATTCGTCCCAATCCGCATCGCCCGCCCCTTCTCCTGGCACAACTTCACCAAGGGCACAAACTGCTCCCGAATCCGCTCCAACTCCTCCCCATACTGCTCATCCGTATACTCCCGCACCTCGAACTTCTTCTTATCCGCGTAATTCCCCGGATTCACCCGAATTTTCTCCACCCACTTCGCCGCCTCCATCGCCGCATCCGGCTTAAAATGAATATCCGCCACAATCGGCACCTCACAGCCCGCCGCCCGCACCTCCGCCACAATCGGCTCCAAAAACTCCGCATACTTCCGCGTCTGCGCCGTAATCCGCACAATCTCACACCCCGCCTCCGCCAACCCCAACACCTGCCCCACACTCGCCTCCACATCCCGCGTGTCCGACGTAATCATCGACTGCACCCGAATCGGATTCCCCCCCCCAATCCCCACCTTCCCCACCATCACCTCCCGCGACTCCCGTCGCTGGTAGCTGAACAAATCCTCACAATACCGAAGCTCCTCGCTCACGCGTCCACCCTACCCGCCTCCTCCCCTCAAATCAAATTCTGTTAAAATCACCATTTTCTGTCCAAAAAGACCCCCCGAACTCGCTTCCTACTCAAAATGAAACGCCTCCTCTGCCTCCTCCTCACCCTTGCCCCCCTCCTCCCCGCGGACCCAGCAACCACCACAACCACCACCACCGACTTCATCCGCGTCGACCAAGACGACTCCGCCGCTCGCCTCCAAACCTCCATCACCACCTACACCAAAGACCAAATCAACGTCACCCTCCTCGGCGCCGTCCACATCGGCGACCTCGCATACTACCAAACCCTCAACGAGGAATTCACCAAACACGACGTCCTCCTCTTCGAACTCATCGGCGGCGAAGACGCCGCCAAACACCTCAACGGACAACCCCGCCCCGCCAACGAAAAAGACGGCCGCCCCGCCGAAAACCTCCGCGACTTCTACGGCGCCTTCGCGCGCGCCATGAAACTCTCCCAACAAATCGATTACATCGACTACACCCCCGAAAACTTCGTCCACGCCGACCTCACCCAAAACGAATACGACAAAATCACCGCCGAAAAAGGCGACGACATCCTCGCTTTCGCCCTCGAAACCAGCATGAAAAATTCCGAAATCACCCAGCAACCCTTCGGCGGACTCGACGTCGGACTCGTCATGCGCGCCATGCTCTCCGGCGACGGATCCATTCTCAAACTCGAACTCATGAAAAACATGGAAACCGGCGACGAAGCCACCGCCGCCATCACCGGCGAAAACGTCGTAATCGACGTCCGCAACGAAAAATGCCTCAAAGTCATGGACGAACAAATCAAGCTCGGCAAAACCAACCTCGGCATCTTCTACGGAGCCGCTCACTTCCCCGACATGGAAGAACGCCTCCTCAAAAGGGGATTCAAAAGAACCAGTCACCGCTGGCTCACCGCATGGAACGTCCCCAAAAAACCCAAAAAAACTTCTCCACCCGAAAACTCTTAATCATCCGCACACCCCCTTCAACCCGCTTTAACATTATCCCCCGAATCTCCCTCCAAAAAATCTCAACAAGCCGGCTCACTCACTCACCAGAAAGCCTGCAAACACCCCATCCTCAAACACTCACAACCCCGCCAGCACTCTCTTCGAACAACCGACAGGAACTCGAAAGAACAGTCTTCTGACTAATGAAAAATCCCTCGTTGTTTCAGAGCTCTTAAACAAAATAGGATTTCTTTCAACCTCTCAAAACCCTTTGTTTTTCAACAGTTCACGAGCTTTTGTGTAACTGAAATTAAACATAGACAAACTACTGCAATCCCAGTAATCCATGCCCGAATTCTTTCGGGAACATGAACCAACTCACCCTCCTTTCTAATCCTCTTCGAGCCGCTATCCTTCTCCTTGCCGGCTGCCTGACCCCAAATTCTCCTGCCCAATCCTCCGGCGTTCTCCGCGAAGTCTGGACCAATCTCGGCACCACCAGAGTTTCCGAACTCACCAACTCCTCAAACTTCCCCGACAGCCCCATTCTCCAAGTCATCGACCAGGATTTCGCCAGCCCCGTCAACTACGCCGACCGCTACGGCATTCGCATGCGGGCCCTCCTCAAACCCACCGTCTCCGGTGAATACACCTTCTGGGTCAGCGGCGACGACAACTGCGAACTCTGGCTCGGCACAAACCAGAACACCACAACCGCCACACAAATCGCCCGCGTCCCCGGTTGGACAAATCCCCAGGACTGGCACAAATACCCCGAACAACAATCCGCCTCCATCAACCTCATCGCCGGTGCCTCCTACTACATCGAAGCACTCATGAAAGAAAACGGCGGCGGCGACAGCCTCTCCGTCGCTTGGTCCCTCACCGCCGACCACTCCCCTCAACTCATCACCGGGAACTTCCTCACCCCACCCTTCATTCCAGAACCTACTCAAAGCCAGTCCCTCGTCGTCAAAGCCGGTGCTGACCACAGCCAATACTTCCCAAACACCTCCTTCACACTCGCCGCACAGGTTCTCAACATACTCTCAAACCAGACCCCCATCGTTCTCTGGAAACAAGTCTCCGGACCCCAAGCCACCCTCCAGTCCCCCTCCGACTTTTCTTGCCCCGTCACACTCACCACCCCTGGAAACTACGTCTTCAAAGCGACCGCCGAAAGCAACGGCGAAATCGGGAGCGACACCATCACCCTCACCCTCGAAGATCCCCTGCACCCCAAAGCCGGCTCCGCCCTCAACGAAATCTGGTACGGCATCTCCGGTAACATCGAAAACCTCACCTCCAATCGCTCATACCCTGACTTTCCCCACGCCTACCAACTCATCACCAACCTCTCCACCCCACGCCGGACCAACGACCTCTTCGGCTCCCGCACCACCGGCCTCCTCCTCATCCCTGAAGGCGGCGACTACCAATTCTTCCTCTCGGCCGACGACTACGCACGCTTCTTCCTCGATACCGGAAACGGCCTCGAACTCCTCAACGAACTCACCTCCAGTTCACCCCAATTCGACTACTCCAAACAAGACACCCAGACCTCCCCCATCCTCAATCTCGCCCCCGGCGCCTACCCCTTCGAACTCCTCCACAAAGAACAATACGGCCACGACTTCGTCTCCCTCGTCTGGAAACGCCCCGGCCGCGAATTCCTCGAAGACATCACCCACGAATTCCTCGCCCTCCCCCCTCACGCCAGCAAAGTCATCGCCTCCACTCAAAAACTCGACCCCTCCGCAGACTTCACCGTTTTCGCCGGCCACGACCAAACCCTCTATCTCCCCGAACTCACGACCCAACTCGACGCCTACGAACGCCGCCGCCGCTGGGGTGAAGATGTCATCTCTCGCTCCTGGTCACTCATCGACGGACCCTCGTCCAACGTCACCTTCTCCACCCCAAACAACGACCAAACCTCCGTCACCTTAAACACCGAAGGCACCTACACCCTCGCCTACTCCGTCGAAACCGCCAACAACACCTCCTCCGACTCCCTCACCATCACCGTCGCCCCCGAAATCTCAGGCGAAACCGGCTTCCTCAAAAGAGACGTCTGGCTGGGAGACTTCCACTCCTTCGAAGACCTCCGCCAACACCCCGATTTCCCGAACAATCCCGATATCACCACCCGCATTCCAAACCTCATTCAAGAATCCAGCTGGTCCGACAAATACGCCACCCGCATCACCGGGACCTTCGTTGCTCCTCCCTCTCGAAACAACTCCCCCACCGTCGATTACACCTTTTACCTCTTCGGCGACGATGCCGCCCTCTTCTCCATCAGCACCGACGAAAACGAATCCAATCTCCGCACCATCTGCAGCCTCACCACCGCCTCCGGCCTCCACCGCTACAACAAACAAGAAACCCAAATCTCCCCAACCCTCTCCCTCGAACCCGGCAAACGCTACTTCATCGAGCTCCTCCATCGCGAACGCTGGAGTTCCGACTACTACGGCGTTTCCTACACCACCTCCGAAAACCCCCGCCTCACCACCCTCTCCGGCTCACTCGTCGAAGACAACAGCCTCGCCCCCATGCACGACACCCGTCGCAAGGTCTTTGCCCATGCCGGCGCCGACCGCACCTACTACTGGCCTCATAACACCGTCACCCTCGCAGGAGAAGCGCTCAAAATCAAGGGAGCCAGCAACATGATCGTCACCTTCTGGAACCAAATCCAAGGCCCCGATTGCGAAATCGACCAAATGATGTCTGCCGAACCCAACATCACCTTCGAATTCCCCGGCACCTACGTCTTCAAGTTCACCGTCTGGTCCAGCGGACTCCTTCACTCCGACACCGTCACCATCACCATCGAAGACCCCCAAGACGACGTCAACGGCTACCTCACCCGCTCCCTCTGGTTCGACCGCTCGGGCCGGAGCTTCAGCGAAATCCTCTCCTCCGATCCCGGCCTCAACAACCCCCATTTCACCGACCTCTACCCCGGCGTTGAAACTCCACGCAACTTCACCAACTTCTACGGCACCCGCCTCGAAGGCTTCCTCACCGTTCCCATCGCTGGCGACTACACCTTCAGCATCGTTTCGCGCGACTACTCCTACCTCGCCATCAATCTCCTCGACGGCAATGGCTACCAAGACATCGCCAGCCACACCATGAACCGCAATTTCCGCGATTGGAACAGGGCTACCAACTCCACCCCCTTCTATCTCGAAGAAGGCGTCCCCTACCCCATTCGCATTCTCCACAAAGACTACAGCAGCAACGAGCACCTTTCGGTCGCTCTCGAGGGCCCGGCAACAAACGGGCGAGAGGTCATCTCCCGCGGTTTCCTCTCGCCTGCGTCGGACGCCCCCATCCACAACCCACACATCACCCTCTCCCTCGGACCCGACAAAAAACTCCTCCTCCCCCACAACTCCCTCTCCCTCGCCGCCCTCGTCTACGACATCGTCAACGGCCCGGAAGCCCTCACCTACCAATGGTCCTCCACCTCCACTGAAGTCTCCTTCTCCAACCCCCAATCCCCCGTCACCGAAGCCTCCTTCCCCTCCTCCGGCGTCTTCGAAATCTCCCTCACCGCCTCCGATGGCCTTCACCAAGCCTCCGACTCCCTCCTTGTCACCGTGAGCGACCCCTTGACCGCCAATACCGGTCAACTCCTTCGCGAAGTCTGGACCGGCATCGCCGGCAATCGCATCTCACACCTCACCAGCTCGCCAAAATTCCAAAACACACCCGACCTCAGCAACGCCCTCAAATCCTTCGACTCCCCCGCCAACTGGTCCGACAACTACGGTCAACGCCTCTCCGGCTACCTCTCCGTCCCGGCCTCCGGTGACTACGAACTCCTCATCGCCTCCGACGACGAATCACAACTCTGGCTCAATCCCAACGGTGACGACTTCACAAAACTCGAACTCATCGCCGCCCTCGACCGCCACTCCGGTCGCTACCGCTACGACCGCTGGCCCGAAAAACAAATCTCCCGCCCACTCGCCCTCCAAGCCGGCAAACGCTACGCCATCGAAGTCCTCCACAAAGAAGGCGGCGGTAACGACTACCTCTCCGTCGCCTACCGTCCTGCCGGCTCCGACATCCAACCCATCACCATCCCCGGCGCTCTCCTTAGCCTTCCCGACGACGCCGAAATCACCGACCCCGACGCCGAAATCATCGTCCGCTGCGGCAATGACCTCCACTCCGTCTGGCCCACCAACGAATTCCATCTCACCGCCCGCGCCTACGACCAAAGCCCCGGACCCTACACCCTCACCGCCGCTTGGTCCCTACTCGGTAACCCAGCCCCAAACACCGTCCTCATCCACGACCGCAACTCCTTCAATACCGGCCTCACCATCACCGCCGCCGGCACCTACGATATCCAACTCACCGTCACCGATGGCAACAACGTCGCCTCTGACACCATCCGCGTGACCATCGACTCCCCCGTCGCCGAAGGCACCGGGTCCATTCTCTGCGAACTCTTCGAAAACATCAACGGCCACTCCGTCACCTCCCTCAAAAACGACGCCCGCTTCCCTGAACAACCCACCCGCACCCTCCGCCTCACCTCCACCCAATTTGCCGACCTCGGCGACCGCTACGGCGCTCTCCTCCGCGGCTACCTCCACCCCCCCACCACCGGAACCTACCAATTCAACATCACCTCCGATGACTGGTCCGAAGCCTACCTCTCCACCGACCACGACCCCGAAAACAAACAACTCCTCTGCTTCGTCCCCGAAGCCATGAACTACGACCAATGGCGAAAACACCCCGAATACCAAGTCTCCCGACCCGTCACCCTCACCCAAGGCCAACGCTACTACCTCGAAATTCGCCACAAAGAACACACCTGGCGCGACCACATGTCTCTCGCCTGGCTCACACCGAATTCCGAAACCTTCGAAATCATCGACGGCGCTTTTCTCTCTCCCGTCAACAACGGCGACGTCGACCGACCCACCATCCAACTCGCCGGCCCCACTCAGCTCACCCTCACCGTCGGCAGCGAATACCAGGACCCCGGCTACTCCGCCTCCGACTCCTCCCAAGGCGACCTCACCGACCAAGTCCGCGTCGAAGGCCAAATCGACACCAGCCGCGCCGGACTCCAGCTCCTCCGCTACTACGTCACCGACCCCTCCGGTAACGAAGCCCTCGTCGCCTCCCGCGAAGTCAACGTCATCGTCGCCGACTCCCTCGACGCCACCTACTCCCCCGACCAAAGCGCCAACCACCCCCTCACCACCTACAACGAACCCGACTCCATCTCCACTCTCCAAGCCGCCCGCTTCCTCAAACAAGCCACCTTCGGCCCCGACTCCGCCAGCATCGCCCGCGTTCAAGAAATCGGCTACGAAGCCTGGATCGACGAACAACTCGCCCTCCCCTTCTCCAGCCACCTCGAAGCCGCTGACCGCTACTCCGCCTACTCCTCCGCTCGCAACAACCTCCTCAACACCATCGCCGAACCCTCCCTCGAAGGCGACCTCCCCGGCATGATGATGGAAATGGAAGAAGCCGACGTCGAAACCAGAGATCGCCTCTGGACCTGGTGGACCCTCGCCGCCACCGCTCCCGACCAACTCCGCCAGCGCGTTGCCTTCGCCCTCAGCGAAATCGTCGTCATCTCCGACTACCCGCCCGCCCTCCGCAACTACCCCCGTGGCGTCGCAAACTACTACGATATTCTTGGTAACAACGCCTTCGGCAACTACCGCGACATCCTCGAAGAAACCACCCTCAACCCCATGATGGGCATCTGGCTCACCCTTGTCCGCTCCAACAAAGAACAAGCCGACGAAAACCTCGCCCGTGAAATCCTCCAACTCTTCTCCCTCGGCCTCAACCGCCTCAACCTCGACGGCACCCTCCAACTCGACTCCAACGGCAACTCCATTCCCTCCTACACCGAAGAAGACGTTCAAGAACTCTCCCGCGCCTTCACCGGCTGGACCTTCGCCAACTCCCACTCCTTCTACCAAACCGGCGCCGGCGGCATCAACGAAACCCAACCCCTCATGGCCTTCGAAGAATTCCACGACACCGGCGAAAAAGTCCTCCTCGGCGGCGCCACCATCCCCGCCGGCCAAACCGCCGCCCAAGACATCTCCCGCTCCATGGACATCATCTTCCAACACCCCAACATCGCCCCCTTCATCAGCCACCTCCTCATCCAGCGCCTCGTCACCAGCAACCCCAGCCCCGCCTACATCTACCGCGTCGCCTCCAAATTCGAAGACAACGGACAAGGCACCCGCGGAGACCTCGCCGCCGTCGTCAAAGCCATCCTCCTCGATCCCGAAGCACGCAACACCCCCGACCTCATCACCGGTGGCAAACTCTCCGAACCCCTCATGCGCCCCCTCCGCCTCATGCGGGCTTTCCCCAACCCCCCCACCAGCAACCCTCCCGTCCTCGGCCGCTACATGCTTCAATCCATCCGCGAAAACCTCGCCCAATCCCCCGTCCAAGCCAACAGCGTCTTCAACTTCTTCAGCCCCGACTACCAAAAACCCGGACCCCTCATGGACGCCGGACTCGTCTCTCCCGAATTCGAAATCGCCACCGAAATCACCACCGTCAACACCTCCAACTTCCTCGTCGACGGCGTCACCCGCGGCTTCCCGGTCAACTGGCATGCCGGCGGACGCCTCACCATCGACAAGTCCCTTCTCATCAACCAATGGCAAAACCCCCAACAACTCCTCACCACCATCGAAGAACTCCTCCTCGCCCGCCCCATGTCCGATACTATGCGCAACGCCCTCCTCTCCGTTCACACCGCCTACCAAACCCGTCCCACAGACGGTGTCTCCACCATCCTCGGCATCACCTCCTCCTCACCCGCCTTCGCCGTCGAATACTAATCAACCACCACACCACCCGTTCAAACCACTCACCCTTCACAACCATGCAAGACCACAACACACCCAACCTCCTCACCCGCCGCAAGTTCCTCGGCCAATCCGCCTGCTCCGCGCTCACCACCGCCAGCTTGCTCAACACCCTCATGACCATGCGCGGCATCAACGCAGCCGCTGCAACCACCTCCAACTCCGCGACTGACTACAAAGCCCTCGTCTGCATCTTCCTCTTCGGCGGCAACGACTCCGCCAACATGCTCATCCCCCGCGAAACCACTGCCCACAGCCAATACCTCGCCAGCCGCGAAGAACTCGGCCTCCCCCTCGACCAAATCCTCCCCCTCAATGCCTCCAATGACGTCGGCCTCGAACTCGGCCTCCACGGTGCCATGCCCGGCTGCCACCAAATGTTCGCCGATGGCAACCTCGCCCTCCTCTCCAACGTCGGCACCCTCATCGCCCCCGCCACCATGAGCGACTACCGCAACCGCTCCTCCGCCATCCCCGACCACCTCTTCTCCCACAGCGACCAACAAGTCGCCTGGCAAACCTCCGCCGTCTCCGAAATGATGGGCAACCAACAAACCGGCTGGGGCGGCCGCATCGCCGATGCCATCGTCGGCAGCCAGGACCAATCCCGCCTCTCCATGCTCGTCTCCCTCGGCGGCACCAACTTCTTCCAAGTCGGTCGCACCATGCTCCCCTTCCGCCTCGGCTCCAACGGCGCCCCCTCCTACCGCCTCGGCCAAGGCACCAGCGACCGCGAACAAACCCGCTACCAAGCCTTCCGGAATATCCTCGCCGCCGAAAGCGCCAACCTCATGGAAGATGCCTTCGCCGACCTCTCCGACCGCTCCATCCGCGAAGCCGACACCATCAACGCCGCCATCGAAAGCTCCCCCGACTTCGAAATGATCCCCCAAAGCGGTCTCGGCAACCAACTCCGCATGGTCGCCAAAATGATCAGCGCCCGCGAAGTCCTCGGACAACGCCGCCAAATCTTCTTCGTCGCCACCGGCGGCTTCGACACCCACGGCCCCCAACTCGGCGCCCACGCCGGACTCCTCGGTGGCGTCAGCTCCGCCGTCGCCGGCTTCCACTCCGCCCTCTCCTCCATCGGCGCCAACGACCAAGTCACCTCCTTCACCGCCTCCGACTTCGGACGCACCTACGACTCCAATGGCCGCGGCTCCGACCACGGCTGGGGCGGCCACCACCTCATCGCCGGCGGCTGCGTCAACGGCGGAAAAGTCTACGGCGCCTTCCCTGAACCCGACATCACCGCCGGCAACAACCCCCTCGACACCGGCCGCGGACGCTGGCTCCCCACCACCTCCGTCGACCAATACGGAGCCACCCTCGCCAAATGGTTCGGACTCTCCAACTCCGAACTCCTCGACGTCTTCCCCAACCTCAAAAACTTCAACGAAAAAGACCTCGGCTTCATGCTCTCCTAACACCCGCACCATGAACACTCGCACCTCACCCCACCTCGTCATCCTCGCCATCCTCTTTCTCATCGCCTTCGCCATCACCGCGATCCTCTGGCTCCGCATCCTCAACCCACCCTCCAACAAAGCACCCATCCCAATCTTGCCCGACCATGAAACCGTTCTCAACAACTCCAACCCCCTCAAACCCCCTCCCGCCGTTGACCCCCGTCGGCAGCTTCCACACTCTCCTTTCAACGACCTCCTCCTCGACAACCTCACCCCCCGCCAACAAACCGACATCATCGGCAACATCCTCCAAGACTACTGGCTCACACATCGCTCGCTTCCTGCCGGCTCTCCCGAAGAAATCTACCAAGCCCTCTCCGGAAAAAACCGCTCCGGCGCCGCTTACGCTCCTCGCCAACACCCCGCCTTCACCGCAGCAGGCTTCCAAGCGAAAGGCGATCAAGCCACCGTCATGCTCCACGTGCGTTCATCACGCGAAGGGGTGTTCGAACTCATCCACACCGGCCCTGATTCCCTTCCCTACACCCAAGACGACCAAATTCGCCGCTTTCCGAATTGATCTCCCTCCAAAACCTCCACGAAATGAAAAATCCTTCCCATGGTTCACGGTTATCTGAATGATAGCCAGTTACCATGAAGCCGCTCTATTGCACCAAAGCCGTTTTCATCTCACTTCCCCTCCTCCTTTCGAAAACCCTCCCCGCCGTCGATCTCCAGGACCTCCTCCCACTCCAGGAAGGTTACTCCGTCGTCACTTGCTCCTCGGGCCTCAATTTCGATGGCACCGGCTACGACCTCAGCAACCCCGTCGTCGCCATTTTCAAAACCGATGCCGCCGAACTCGCCCTCGTCCCCACCGGGGACGACAGCGCCGCCTACGACTGGCCCTGCTTCCACAACGAAGAAATCTTCCAAGACATCCCCTCTGCCTCCGAAGTCTGGACCGGTGAGAACCTCGGCGAAGTCTTCGGCGTCACCCTCGACGACCAAACCCCGCCCAACATCTACGTCTCCGCTAGTAGCGCTTACGTTTCACCTAGCCAACCTGAACCCGTCTGGCCCGCTGGTGAATCCGCCGGCTCCATCTACCGCCTCGATGGCACCACCGGCGAAATCACCTCGTGCATCCAACTCCCCTCCATCTCCAGCGCCGCCCTCGGCAACCTCGCCTTCTATCGCGACGGCAACGGCGACCCCTGGCTCTACGCCTCCAATCTCGAAGATGGCCTCATCTACCGCGTTTCGACAACGACCTGCACCGTAGCCAGCACCTTCGCCCATCCCTCCGCCCCCGCCGACGACGGCCTCGCCGGACCCGCGCCCTTCGGACGCCGCATCTGGGGCGTCGCCGTTCATCAGGATCGCCTCTTCTACCACCTCTGGAACGACTACACCACTACCCCGCAACAAATCTGGTCCGTCAACCTCAACACCGACGGTTCCTTCGACCTCACCGACGTCGACCTCGAACTCAACGTTCCCGTTTACGACGTCGGCCCCAGCGGCCCGCCCATCTCCGATATCGACTTTGATGACGACGGCAACATGTATCTCGCCGAACGCTCCTTCGCCGAACTCTACGTCCCCCACAACGCCCGCGTGCTCAAAGCCATCGGCTCACCCGGTTCCTACACCGCCTGCCCCGAAAACACCTACCTCGTCGGCTCCATCGACCCCGCCGACAACTCCGCCGGAGGCGTCGCCGCCGATTGCAATGGCCGCCTTTGGGTCACTTCCAACTACATCAACGCCAGCTTCCCCACTGCCTACGGCCTTCAGTCCTTCGAAGAGGGCGGCAACATAGCCGACGTTCCCATCTGGGCCAATTCCTACATCGTCGATCTCGACGGCCTCGAAGGACAATCCCAGAAAGACGACTTCGGCGAAGTCGACCGCTACCGCACCACCTGCGATTGTCTCGAAGTAGAAACGATCGACGTCGACTGCCCCGAACAACCCGGCTCCTACTACTCAGTCACTCTCGACCTCACCAACCTCTCCTCTCAACAAGCCTTTTCCTGGTCCATCGACCCCTGCCCGCAAGCCGAACTTCCCGAAGGCACCATCACCGTCGGCTCAACCCAAACCGGAACCTTCTCCCCGCTTCTGGATCCCGACACCTCCCAAATCATCACCCCCTCCTTCCCGGTGACTTTCGCCGACCAAACCGTCTGCTTCAACCTCACCATCTATGCCGACCACAACGACGAAATCTGCACCATCAAATACTGCGTCGACCTCCCCAACTGCGACTGCTTCGAAGTTGTCTCCAAGAAGGTCATCTGCCAACACATCCAGGGCGAATTCAAATGGACCTTCGACGTCACCCTCACCAACAACTCCTCCTTCACCGCCAACGCCATCTCCATCGAACCTCTCCCCGGCTCCACCCTCGTCGCCGACACCGCCGTCATCACCGGTGGCCCCATCGCCCCCGGCGAAACCGGCTCCGCCACCCTCTGCATCGAGTCCTCTGGTGACCCCGCCCTCGAACCCGGCGACATCCTCTGCTTCGATCTCGTCCTCGAAGTCCCCGGCACCCCCGACAACTGCTCCGAAGAATGCTGTCTCTTCCTCCCCCCTTGCGCCACCGTCGTCAAACCCGACACCTGCCTCCTCACCAAACGAGCCCCCTGCTGCCCCACCACCGGCACCGCTACCGTCTCCTACACCATCTGCAACAATTCCACCGAGACCCGCACCTACGACTGGTCCGTCGATGCCGCGCCCGGCTGCGACATCTCGCTCGCCCCCTTCGCCTTCTCACCCTCCTCCGGCACCCTCACCATTCCTGCCGAAACCTGCGTCGTGACCCTCGTCACCGTCGACTGCTCCTCTCTCAGCGCCGGCGAGTGCGCGGCTTTTGAATTCTGTTTCCAACAAACCAGCCCTGCCGCTGGCCCCGAAATCTGCTGCAAAGGCTCCGTCTACTCCTCGCCCTTCGGCGAGATCATCGCCAAAATCGCCAAGCCCCACAAACCCATCGGCGTTCAGTGGGGCGAGATCAACAAATTCAAACTTCAACTCACCAATCCCACCCAACAAAATCTTAATACTACGCTTCACCTCACCAGTGACCTCGGTGCCCTCGACTTCGGACAAGGCCTCAACCAAAGCA
>JBCCZX010000082.1:0-13650 GCA_039186735.1 Verrucomicrobiota bacterium
CGATCTTTGGTCTTTGGGACCTGATCACAAGGGGCGGGGTGATGGGGGAAATGACCCCGACTCGCGGGAGGATGATATTACAAATTGGAAAGGTTAGGCCTTAGGTCTCAATTTTTCCGAAAAATTTACTTATGTCTGAGGAGAAGAAGGACGCGCCGAAAAAGCGCGCAGTGACCAAGAAACGGGTGGTCAAGAAGGGGATTCGCGGGACGCGGGCACCGAAGAAAAAGTCGGTTCAGAAGGTTGAAGATTCTGAGCAAGAGGAGCTTTTGCCAGAAGGTGAAGATGTGATTGCAGAAGAGGCTCAGGTGGTCGAAAAGGCCCCAGCTGAGGCGACGATTGAGGTGGTCGAAGAGACTGAGGCAATTTTTGATGGTTCAGAGGAGCGTTCGAAGAAGTCTGCCAAAAAGCGGGGTCGAGTTTCCCGGCGAGGAGAAGACAGAGAGGATCGTAAAGAACGTGAGCCGCGGCTGCCGATTGATACTGACGAGGCGGCGGCGAAAGCTTGGGAAATTTATCAGGCGGAGTTGGAGGAAGAAGGGGTTTCTCTAGTTGATTCGAGGAGAGGACGGGACTTGGCGCGGCGTTGCCTCGATTTAGCGACGGTGTTTTGCGAAGAGCGAGACCGCTACCTTTCTGTTCGGAAATCGGACAAAAAGTCTGATTAAGACTCTGCCGGTGCAGGTGTCGCCGGCTTGTCGACTACGGTGGACTTGATGCGGAGTTCGCGGAGTTGCTTGAAGTCGACTTCGGCTGGGCTGGCGGTCATGAGGTCACTAGCCTTGTTGTTTTTGGGGAAGGCGATGACTTCGCGGATGGACTCTTCGCCGGCAACGAGCATGGCGATGCGGTCGAGGCCGAGGGCGACGCCGCCATGAGGTGGAGCGCCGAAGGTGAAGGCTTCGAGAATGTGGGCGAACATGGTGGCTTTCTCTTCTTCGGTGACGCCGAGGGCGTCGAACATGGCGGACTGAAGGTCTTGCTCATGGATTCGGATGGAGCCGCCGCCGAGTTCGTAGCCGTTGAGGACGACGTCGTAGGCTTGAGCGAGGAGGCCGTCGCCGAGTTCTCCTTTTTTGAGAGCGTCTTCGTGGTCGGCGATGGGGCGGGTGAAGGGATGGTGAACGGCGTTCCATTTGCCTTCCTCTTCATCGTAGCCGAGGAGAGGGAAGTCGGTGACCCAGAGGAAATTGAGCTCGGTATTGCCTTCGAGGACATTGCGCATGTCGGCGACTTCAAGGCGGATGCGGCCGAGGACTTCGCAGGCGTCGGCCCACTTGTCAGCGGCGAAGAGAATGAGGTCGCCGGGTTCGATGTTGAGCTTGGCGCGGAGGGCTTCGACCTCATCGTCGGTCATGCGCTTGACGAAGGGGGAGCGCCAAGTGGTGCGGTCAGTGTCGCGGGCTTGGATGTAGGCGAGGCCTTTGGCGCCGGCTTCCTGGGCGAGTTTGGTGAGTTTGTCGATTTGGCCGGTGGAGAGGTCGGCGAAACCTTTGGCGTTGATGGCTTTGACGACGCCTCCGTTGGCGACGGCTCCGGAGAAGACGCGGAATTCGCAGTCCTTGAGTTCTTCGGTGAGGTCGTGGATCTCCATGCCAATGCGGCGGTCGGGCTTGTCAGAGCCGTAAGTGTTCATGGCCTCTTGGTAGGAGAGGCGATCGAAGTTCTGCGGGATGTCGATTCCGAGGGACTCTTTCCAGATGCGGGCGAGGAGGCCTTCGATGAGATTGATGATGTCCTCTTGGTTGACGAAGGAGGACTCGATGTCGATTTGGGTGAACTCAGGCTGACGGTCAGCGCGGAGGTCTTCGTCGCGGAAGCAGCGGGCGATTTGGAAATACTTTTCGATACCGCCGACCATGAGGAGCTGCTTGTATTGCTGGGGAGCCTGGGGGAGGGCGTAGAAGGATTTGGGGTGAACTCTGGAAGGGACGAGGAAGTCGCGCGCGCCTTCGGGGGTGGATTTGGAGAGAATGGGGGTCTCGACTTCGAGATAGCCGAGTTCGTCGAGGTAATCCCTCGTAGCCTTCGAGACGCGATGGCGGAGCTGCATGTTTTTAGTCATGCGGCTGCGGCGGAGGTCGAGATAGCGGTATTTCATCCGCAGGTCCTCGTTGGAGAGTTCCTTGTCGAGTTGGAAGGGGAGGACGGCGGCTTTGTTGACGATTTTGAGTTCGGCGGCAACGAGCTCGACTTCTCCCGTAGCGAGGTTCTCGTTGACGGTGTCGACGTCGTCGGTCTTGAGGCGGGCGTCGACTTTGCCAGTCACTTGGATGACGTCCTCGATACGGAGTTTGTGAGAGAGTTCGGCAGCTTCGGGTGAGACCTCGGAGCGGAAGACGCACTGGGTGATGCCTTCGCGGTCGCGGAGGTCGATGAAGATGACGCCACCTTGGTCGCGCACGGTGTTGACCCAGCCGATGAGGGTGATGGTTTCGCCGATATGGGTGGGACGGATTTCGTTGCAGTGGTGGGTTCTCATGATTCTGTTTTTTCGACACAGAGGCGCGGAGGCTCAGAGGTTCGCAGAGTTTTTGTTTTGAGTTTTGTTGATGAGACGGGTCAGGCCGTTTTTGAGAAGGGAGGAGTTGAAATTGATCAGTAGACCGAGGGGTTTGTTTGTGTGGCGGAGGTAGGTCAGGAGTTGGGCTTTGTGGACAGGGAGCACATTCTCAACGGCTTTGATTTCAATGATGAGTTGTTCTTCGATGAGTAGATCAATTCGATAAGCGTCCGGGATTTCGAAATCCTTGTAATTGATGGGCAGAACGACCTGGGTTTTATAGGAGATGCCGCGAAGGTCGAGTTCATGACCAAGTGCCTTTTCGTAACTGTGTTCGAGTAGCCCGGGACCAAGAATCCGATGCACTTCAATTGCTGCACCAATGACTTTTTCTGAAAGAGAATTCAAACCCTCTCCTAAATCACTCTGAGAACCTCCGCGTCTCTGTGTCTCTGTGTCGAAACTCATGCCAAAAGCCCCCCTTCCGGGTTTTCGAGTTTAGATTGGATGGTTGAGATGAGGTCAGCGTTGGCGCGGATGGTTTCGTTGCTGCGGGTGGAGAGGTGGCGGAGTTTGAGTTCGGGGAAGTCTTGGCCGAGGATGAGGGCGTAGGGGGCGCGGGTGGCGGAGGCGGCTTTGAGTTGTTTGTCGAACTTGGTTTTGGTGAGGGGGAAGTCGATGCGGATGCCGGCGTCGCGGAGTTGTTGGGCGAGCTTGAGGGCGTCGGGGCGGAGGTCTTCGTTGTCGATGACGAGGTAGAGGTCGCAGGTCGCTTGGTTTTGTTTCCACTGCTCGAATTGGAGTTTGGCGGGAGTGGTTTCTTCGATGAAGTGGCCGATGACGACGTCCCCGATGGCGAAGCCGATGGCGGGGAGGTCGGTTTTGCCGTCGGTGAGGGTGGAGACCAGAGTGTCGTAGCGGCCGCCGCCGGCGACGGCGCGGAGGGAACGTGAGGTATCGAAGACTTCGAAGACGATGCCGGTGTAGTAGGCGAGGCCGCGGACGATGGAGAGGTCGACGGTGAGGTAGTCACCAAGGCCGCGGGTTTCGAGGTTGGTGAGGACTTCGGTCAGGCGGGGGGAGGCGTTGTCGGGGTTTTCGAAGAGGTCCGATAGGTCGGATGGGACCAATGAGATTTCGGCGAGGGCTGTTGCTGTTTTTTCTTCGGGGACTTTGTCCTTTTTGTCGATGATTGCGAGGAGGGTGGCGAGTTGGGATTCGTCGAGGCCTTTTTGCTCGGCAAAGGCTTGCCAGACTTGGCGGTCGGAGAGGCGGACTTGGAAGTCGGCGGGTCCGAAGCCGAGGGCGCGCATGGTGTCGATGGCGAGGGCGATGAGTTCAGCGTCGGCAGCGGGGGAGTCGTCACCGAGGATGTCAGTGTTGAATTGGTAAAATTCGCGGGTGCGGCCTTTTTGAGGTTTTTCGTAGCGGAAGCATTGGCCGATTTCGAACCACTTGAGGGGCTTGGGGTAGTTGCGTTGCTCGGCAGCGGCGAGGCGGGCGAGGGAGGCGGTGACTTCGGGGCGGAGGGTGACGTCGCGTTCGCCTTGGTCGGGGAAGCGGAAGAGTTGGGTGGGGAGCTCGTCGCCTGACTTTTTGAGGTAGAGGTCGGTGGGTTCGAGGAGAGGGGTTTCGTATTCGGAGAAGCCGTAGCGGCGGGCGACGGAACGCCAGGTTTCGAAGAGATAGTTCCGGAGGAGACAGTCGCTGGGTGCGAAGTCCCGGAAGCCGGGGAGGGTCTGGAAGCCGCTAGCCATTGATTTCGTGAGGGGTGGAGGTAGGGGATGGGGGGAGAAATGTCGAGTTTTGCTTTAACCACGCTGATTTTCGCGGATTTGGGGTGGGATTTTTGGGGCTGTGGCTGAGGTCTGTATGGTTTGGAAGTCTCGCGCAGAGACGCAAAGGCGCAGAGACTTGGATTGTTGTTTTTTTGGGGATTGAGATGGCTTGATTGTTTGGAAGGTTGAGGGGAGTTTTAGGGGTGAAGATTGGGTTGGTTCAGGGACGGGATTTTGGGAGCTGGGAGGAGAATTTGGACTGGACGGAGGGGAGGATTCGGGAGGCGGCGGAGCGGGGGGCGGAGGTGGTGTGTTTGCAGGAGTTGTTTGCGCTGCCGTATTTTTGTCGGGAGCAGAAGGTGGAGCATTTTGATTTGGCGGAGGAGATTCCGGGGCGGACGACGGAGCGCTTGCAGGAGGTGGCGGCTTTGTGTGGGGTGGTGGTGATTGGAACGGTTTTTGAGAAATCGGGGCCGGTGTATTTCAATTCGGCGGTGGTGATTGATGCGGATGGGGAGATGTTGGGGACGTATCGAAAAAATCACATTCCGCAGGACCCGGGGTTTGAGGAGAAGTTCTACTTTAGGCCGGGGGATTTGGGGTATCCGGTTTGGGAGACGAAGTTTGGGAAGGTGGGGGTGTTGATTTGTTGGGACCAGTGGTTTCCGGAGGCGGCGCGGTTGATGGCGCTGGGGGGAGCGGAGGTGATTTTTTATCCGACGGCAATTGGGTGGTTGCCGGACGAGAAGGCGGAGTTGGGGGAGGGGCAGCATCGGGCGTGGGAGACGGTGATGCGGGGGCATGCGGTGGCGAATGGTTGCTACGTGGCGGCGGTGAATCGGGTGGGGACCGAGGGGGAGACGGAGTTTTGGGGGCGGTCCTTTGTGAGTGATTTTACGGGAGAGTTCGTAGTTGAGGGGTCGGCGGGTGAGGAGGAGGTGTTGGTGGTGGAGTGTGATTTGAAGAAGATGGAGCAGCATCGGAGGTGGTGGCCGTTTTTTCGGGATCGGCGGGTGGAGAGTTATGGGTCCTCGTAAAGACGCTGCGCGTCCACGAGGCGAGGGTGGTCCTCGTAAAGACGCTGTGCGTCCACGAGGCGAGGGTGGTCGTTATTTGTTCTTTTTTCGTGGATGAGCCGCGAAGTGGTTGGCGAGTTGTTTGTCGAGGAATCGATGGCCACTTCCGCTTTTGAGGAATTTTTCACGGCCCAAGGCATCGGCTTGGGTTCGGTAGGCTTCCTAGTAGATTAGCGAGAAGGGAAGGCGGAAGGAGGTCGCGAAGGTCTGTCCAGTTTGGTGTTGTTTGAGACGAAGTTTTAGGTCGCTAGTGTATCCGATGTCGAGTCCTTGATCTTTTTCAGATTGAAGGACGTAGACGTAAAACCTGCTTTTTTGGGAATTAGGGGAGTTCGACGCGGAGGAAGGCTTTGGGGAGGGCTGGGAGGGGGATTTGGAGGGTGGCTTGGCCAGTGGTGTTGGTGGTGATTTGGTTGCCGTTGAGGGTGCCGGTGGAGGCAGAGGTGGGGGTGAGGAAGTTGGATGGGGTGAAGGTGAGGTCAGAGGAGAGATTGATTTGGTAGGCGGTGGAGGGGTCGGCTTGGAAGGTGAGTTGGGCAGTGTTGGTGTCGACGTCGAAGGTGCAGGATTCGATGGTGATGGGGCCTGGAGGAGTGGGGGCGACGGGAAGGGTGTAGGCTTTGATGACGGCCATGTGTTGCATGTTGCTGGCGCCGGAGTCGTTGGGGAGGGCGGGGCTGGGGACGTTGTTGGAGGGCCAGACGCGGGTGTCGAAGACGAGGCCGTTGGGGAAGTCGAGGCCGTTGAGGGAGTAGGTGGAGTGGAGGGCGTCGAGGGTGGCATTGGGCATGACCCAATCGTAGGGGTTGTTGCGGTTGGCGTTGGTGTCGGAGTTGCCGTTTTGGTCGACGGGGACGTAGGTGTCTTTGAAGACTTGTTTGAGGGTATTGATTTCGGTGGCGTTGCGGGAGGTGGAGTTGAAGTCGCCGCAGAGGACGATGTAGTCGGTGGAAGGGAAGGTGGCATTGACGTTGGCGATGAGGTTGGTGGCTTGGTCGTTGCGGACTCCGGAGCCGCTGGTGAGGAAGTGGACGGAGATGACGTGGAGGTCGATGGTGCCGGGGATGTCGATGGTGGCCCAAGCGAAGTCGCGGTTGGAGACTTCGTTGTCAATGAATTCACCAGAGGCGATGATGGGGTAGCGACTGATGACGCCGCAGGGGATCTGTTCGTCGCCGGGTTCGATGGAGTATTCGAATTCGGTGCCGAAGGTGGCGTCGACCCAGCCGTCGATGTCGTCGCCGGGGACGTTGAATTCCTGAATGCCGATGATGTCGGCGTCAATGGCTTGGAAGATGCGGTCGCCGGGGCCTTCGTATTGTTGGAAGTTGCCGCTGGTGGTGTTGGCGGAGACGATGACGAGGGTTTCTCCGTTTGAGGAGGGGGTGTCGTTGTCGGTGATGGTGAGGGTGTGGGTGTCGTCGCCGAGGTTGGCTCCGGTGGGGTTGGAGAGGGTGAGGATGAGGGTTTCGTCGGGTTCGACGGATGAGTCGTCGGTGAGTGAGAGGGAGATGTTTTGGGTGGGAGCGCCGGTGGTGAAGGTGAGGGAGGAGGTGTTGAGGGTGTAGTCGTTACTCTCTACGGTTCCACCCGTAACGGCAACGGTGACAGATGCGTTGGCAGGGGGGGAGATGGTGACGGGGATTTGGAGGGTGCCGTCTGATTCGGTGGAGGTGGATGAGGTGGTTTGGAAGGAGATGCCGGGGGTGGGTGGGTTTCCGCCTCCGGAGGTGAGGGCGAAGTCGTCGATGATGAGGCGTTCGGGGAAGTCGGTGGGGATGATGCGGAGGCGGATGTTGTCACCGGAGAGGTTGAGGGTGTGGGAGAATTGTTGGTAGGTGGTGCTGTCGCAGGTGCCCGAGGCGGCGTTGGTCCAGCCGGCATTGTCGGCGTTGTATTCGAGGTTGAATTCGATGGTGGAGCCGTCGCCGTCCCAGTGGCGGAACCAGAAGGTGATGGTGTCGATACCGCCGTCGTGTCCGTTGCCGTCGAGGCCTTTGTATTCGAGGTAGGGGGAGCCAGAGCGGTTCATGCGGACGCAGTCGCCGGAGCGAGCGCTTTGGCTTTCGACGAGGGAGTCTTGTGATTCCCAGGTGCCAGAGGTGGTGTTGAAGGTGGAGATGCCGGAGTAGGAGGGGTCGTTCCAGCCGCCGTCGAAGTCTTCGGTGAAGTCGGCGTGAGCCAGGGGAAGGGTGAGGAAGAGGGCAAGGTGGATTTTCACTGTTGGAAGGGTCGGGGGTGAGTCGGGAGGAGTCAATGAGGGAAGCGGGGAGAGTGTTTTCGATAGAATTGACATGTTGCGATGGTCAGGAGGCTTCGAGGGCGCGGTTCCAGCCGAAGAAGAAGAACCAGCCGAGGCCGCTGAGCCAGATGGCGTAGCCGTAGAGGGTGTGTTCGATGGTGGCGAGGAGGGTGGAACGGGTGTGAAAATATGTGAGGGTGATGAGGAGGCCTCCGGCCAAGGTGAGGATGGGGGCGAGCCAGTTGAGGAAGACGAGGTGCATGATGCCGAAGGCGGCGGCATTGGTGAAGATGAGGAGCCAGCCGCAGCCGAGGATGGGGGCGTAGCGTTGGAAGAAGAAGCTGCGGTAGAGGATTTCCTGGGGGAAGGCGCTGAGGAGGGGGTAGCCGAGAAGGATGGCTGCGAAGATGGTGGGGCGTTCGAGGAGGAGGCGGAGGAAGAGTTGGTCACCGGGCGGTGCGCGGTCGCCGAACCAGGGTTGCCAGATATTGAAGAGGTCGCCGAGGCCAGCGAGGAGGAGGACGGTGAGGAAGACGGCGGCAGTTTTGGGGAGGAGGGAGAGGAGTTCGGGACGGGAGGGGAGGCGGAAGTCGGATTTGCGATCGTATTCGGGGTCAAAGAGAAGGATGGCGAAGCAGATGAGGGTGATGAGTCCGAGGAGGGGGAGGATGTAGGTGGGTTGGAGCCAGCCGAGGGTAATGGCGAGGGGAGTTGCGAAGAAGAGGAGGAAGCACTCGAAGGCGAGGTAGGTTGTTCGGGCGTGGGAGGAGGGCATGGTTGTTGTGCGAGTCTGAGGTGGTTCGGAAAGCGGCGATTCTCGCTGCCCTTCAAAGCCGATTGCATGAGAGCGGTCGTTTCATCGAAACGACCTTACCGGGGCTGAGGTTCTGGGGCGGATGCCTCGGCGAGGCGTCCCCCCCCGTTGGCATTTTACTTGAGGTCGTCGGGGGTGATTTGGAATTTGGTGACGCAGCGGGGGCATTGAATTGTGACGGAGGGTTCGCCTTGGAAGAGTTCGTCGAGGTTGTCGCGCCAGGAGCCGAGGGCGGGGAGGACTCGTTCGACGGTGCAGCCGCAGTGGAAGCGGAAGTGGCGGGATTCGAGGGGGGAGGTTTCTTCGGCGTCGGGGATGAGGGCGACAGTGTCGAGGTCGAGGTTGTCGAACCATTCTTCGTCGTAGTCGGGTTGGGCGGCGATGAGGACGAAGTGTTCGTCGGGGAGTTCGAAGATTTTGCCGGGGCGTTGTTCGGATTGGGTGTAGTAGTGTTCGAGCCAGTCGAAGGGGTTGTTGGTGTCGAGGGAGATGGTGGAGCGGCGGGTTTCTTTGTGTTGTTCGGTGATTTGGGAGTAGAGGAGGGATTGAGGGGCTTCGCGGACATCCTCGGTGAAGAGGCGTCCGGTGACGTTTTCGAAGAGGGAGGAAGCGGTGACGAAGAAGTTTACGCGGGGGGCGCGCTGGTTGATGGTCCAGGCGTGGGTTTCGGCCCAAGGACGGGCGACAGAGTGGAGGGTGATGCAGGCGTAGAGCTCCTTGAGTTGTTGGTCGAGCTCGGGGGCGTAGCGGTGGTTGTTGTCGGCGAGATGGAGGTAGTGGTCGGTGAAGATGTCGGTGAATTGGGCGCGGACCATGAGGACGTTGCGATGTCGGATGAAGATGGATTCGACTTGGGTGAGTTCGGGTGAGGGTTCGTTTGCCACGGGAAAATTGAAAATTGAAAATGGGATATTGGGAATGCCCAATTGGAGCAGTTCGGAGGGGTGGACGTGTTTTGGTCTCGCGAAGGGGCCGGGAGGAAGAGATTCTTCCGGGGTGAAGGTGCTTTTGGCATTGTTGGCGGGGACGTTGATGGCGTCGGGGGTGACGAAGGAGTTGGTGAGGGTTTATCAGCCGTTGTCGTTGCACGAGACGGATAGTGCGAGTGAATTGGAGGAGGGTGAGTTTGTGCAGGCGGAGGTGGTGGCGCGGGCGATGGTGTTGTCGGGGGCGTTTCCGGAGGATTTAATTCGTGAGGTGGCGCGGCCGTGTCGTTTGGAGACGAATAATCCGGATTATTTGGTGGCGGAGACGAATCTGTTGGTTTTGTGCCGGATTGAGTTGGATGTTTTGCGGAGTGGGAGGGATTTATCGGTGTCGTTTGATTTGAGTCATGCGGAGCGGCCGGAGGGGGTGGAGTTGTCAATCCGGCAGGTGATCGAGATGTCAATCGAGTGTATCCGGCGGACGATGGGTGCGTATTACCGGGATGGGGGGCAGGAGCGTTTTCAGGTGCAGGTGTCGATTTTGGGTTTGGAGGAGAAGTCGGCCTCGTTGAGTGACTTGGCGACGGGTTTCGAGGTGGGTCCGGAAGAGGCTGCGGAGGAGCCGGAGTTCGGGGATGAGGATTTGAGTTTGCCTATCGACGACGAGGACGGTGGTCAATGATGCCGTCGGCGTCGCGGTCTTCGCCGTAGGGCATTTCATTTTCGAAGTAGACGCCGGTGCGTCGGCCTTGACGAATGTGGTCGGAGTAGACTTTTCGGTTTTCGGTTTTGGCGTAGGTGGCGTTGGCTTTACCGAGGGCAGAGAGGATGTCGCTTGAGGAGGCGGTGAGGGGGAGTTGGGCGAGGACAGTGCCTTTTTGGCCGAAGGAGTCGGGACGGATGATGAAGAGGCCGGATTTTCCTTTTTCGTCGGAGACGGCGTTGGTCCAATCGTGGTCGCTTGCTGCGAGGGTATCGATGTGGAAGCGGCCCATGACGTTGTCGCGGTTGAGGACGGCCTTGAGATTGGCGTTGGTGTGGGCGTTCTTTTCGGAGGCGATGATGAGGAGGCGTTGGTCACCGGAAGCGACGTTGAGTGCCTGGCGGAAGGAGTGGAAGTCCTGGAGGGTTTGGTCCTTGGTCTTGCCGCGTTCGCGATAGCGTTTGGAGATGGATTCGAGTTCGTTGATGACGGAGTCGTTTTCGGTTGAGCGTCCGCCGCCGTCGGGGCGGCCGCGGCGGGGTCCGGCGAGGGCTTGGTGGGGGCCGCGGCCGGTGCCGGAGAGGCGGGTTTTTCCGTCGGGAGCCAAGACGCAGAAGGCGGTGTTTTCGAAGCGACCGTTGAGGAAGGAGCGGACCATGTCGTGATATTGCTGGTTTTCGAATGATTCGAGGCGGACGCAAACAAAGTCGCGGGAGATTTCGATGAAGTTTTTTTGTGAGAACAGACTGTTCTGGGTGCGGGTGTAGCCCGGTCAGAAGACGCCGGAGATGCCATTGCAGGTGGCGGCGGCGGCCATGAAGAAGATGGGGCGGTTGGAGCGTTTGGCTTCGGCTTGGGCCGTTTCCCAAGTGGTGTACCAGTGGATGCCGGGGTCTCCGATGGGTTGAGGGGAGGCGCCGAGGTCGTCGGGACGGGGGCCTCCGCCTCCGCGTTGGGCGAGAAGGGGGAGGGCGGTGATTGTGAGGGCGAGGAGTATTTTCATGTTCGGAGGTTTAACTGGCGAGGGGGGAAAAGTCGCGATCTGGATTGTTAAATCTCCGTTAACGGATTGTTAGGATGCTTTGGCTTCGGAGGTTGTTTTGGTGGCGGGCAGGTTGCTGGGGTCGGCGAGTGAGGAGGCGGGGAGTTTGATGTCGAAGGCGGTGCGTTGGCCAGGGGTGGAGCGGACTTCGATGGTGCCGTGGTGGGCTTCGACGGCGCGTTTGACGATGGAGAGGCCGAGGCCGGTGCCTTTGATTTCGCGTTGGTTGTGGTGTTTTTCGACGCGGTAGAAGCGGCGGAAGATGAAGGGGATGTCGGCGGAGGGGATGCCGACGCCGTTGTCGGCGATCCAGAGGTGGAGGCCGCCGGCTTCGAGGCGGGTGGCTCCGATTTCGACTTTGAGGGGGAGGCGGGGGTTTTGTTTGAGGGCGTTTTCGACGAGGTTGAAGAGGATTTGGGTCCAGTAGAAGCGGTCGCCGAGGAGGATGAGGTCTTGGTTTGGAAGTTTGACTTTGGCTCTGGCTCCTTGTTCGCGGAAGACGGATTCGAGGCGGTCGAG
Source organism: Verrucomicrobiota bacterium (assembly GCA_039186735.1). Classification (GTDB taxonomy): domain Bacteria; phylum Verrucomicrobiota; class Verrucomicrobiia; order Verrucomicrobiales; family Akkermansiaceae; genus Roseibacillus. The sequence goes on from JBCCZX010000082.1 coordinate 11,604, forward strand.
GACGTCTTGCACGCAGTCGGCGTAGCGGAAGGGGGAGAGGTTGATGGCGGCGGCTTCGCCGGATTCGAGGCGGGAGATGACGAGCATGTCTTCGATGATGTGTGCGATGCGGTCGCCGTGTTTTTGCATGACGAGGAGGGAACGGCGGACGAGGGCGGGGTCTTCGATGTCTTCGTCGACGAGGTTTTCGAGGTAGCCGTTGATGATGGCGAGGGGGGTGCGGAGTTCGTGGGAGGCGTTGGCGACGAAGTCTTTTCGGATTTGTTCGGTTTGGTGTTCGGCGGTGATGTCGCGGATGACGACGCGGGTGATGGTTTTGGGGGCATTGCGGTCGAGGGGAGCGGCATCGATGATCCAGGCTGTTTCGCCGCGGCGTTCGGCGGGGCCACGGGGGGAGGCTTGTTGTGGGAGGACGACTTGGTGGGACACGCCTTTGCCGGTGTCGAGAGAGCGTTCGATGGCGGAGGTGAGGCGGTCATCGAGGAAGACTTCCTTGATGTTGCGGTTTTCGAGGATGCGACCGGCGACGAGGTCGGCAGCGGGGTCGTTGGCGAAGCGGATGACGCCGTCGTTGCCGACGAGGAGGACGGAGTCGTTGAGGGCGTTGAGGATGCGCGCTTGGTTGGCGCGGAGTTTTTGTTTTTGGTTGGAGAGGGACTCGGTGAGGAGGTTTTTGGAGAGGCGGGTTTTTTTCAGCTGGCGGTACCAGAGGGCGCCGAAGAGGAGTGCGACGATGGCACCGATGATTGCGAGTGATTCTGGCACGGTTAGACTTTGAGGCGGTAGCCGATGCCGCGAACGGTTTCGACGTGATTCGCGAAGTCGCCAAGTTTTTGTCTGAGGCGCTTCATGTGGGTATCGAGGGTCCGGGAGTGGACTTCGTCGGAGTAGCCCCAGATGGTGCGCAAGAGGTCGTTGCGGTCCTGGGGCTTGTTGGGGCGTTCAGCGAGGAAGAGCAGAAGCCGGAATTCGGTGGAGGTGAGATCGACGTCTATTCCGTCGAGGTAGAATTTGACGGTGTTTTTGTCGAAGCGGAAGGGTCCGGCTTCGACTTTGACGCTGCCGGGGGTGGCGTCGGCGCGGCGGAGAATGGCGCTGACGCGGAGGACGAGTTCTTTGGGAGAAAAGGGTTTGGTGAGGTAGTCGTCGGCGCCGGCTTCGAGGCCTTGGATGCGGTCTTCGGTTTGGGCGCGGGCGGTGAGCATGATGACGGGGGTGGAGGAGGTGCGGGAGTCGCGACGGAGGTCCTTGAAGACGGAGTAGCCGTCTTTGCCGGGGAGCATGAGGTCGAGGACGATGAGGTCGGGTTGTTCGTGGAGGGCGACTTCCTGGCCGATGAGGCCGTCGTGGGCGACGGAGACTTGATAGCCGGCTCGTTCGAGATTGAAGGTGAGCAGTTCAGCGACATCCCTTTCGTCTTCGACCACCAAAATGTGTTGTGTTTCGGCTGCCACGGCTTGGTTTTAAGCGGAGAAATTGGCGAGGGGGAGGATGAAATTTTGTGACGGGTTCGTCACGGGTGGTGTTGAGAAGGGGGGGAGGAGGGGGATACGGGGTTTTGTCGGGTGGTTATGAAGCGGCGTTGGATTGACGGGGGTGAGGGAGAATGGTTAGCACTTCTTAACGAATGGCGGCAAGTTATACGGAGGACGACATCAAGAGCTTGGATTGGCGGGAGCACATCCGGTTGCGGCCGGGGATGTATATCGGGAAGTTGGGGGATGGGAGTTCGCAGGATGATGGGATCTATATTTTGCTCAAGGAAGTGATCGATAATTCGATCGACGAGCACATCATGGGGCACGGGAAGGAGATCCAGATTGAGATTGATGGTGAGGGTCGGGTGGAGGTGCGGGATTTCGGGCGGGGGATTCCGCTGGGGAAACTCTATGATTGTGCGGCGCAGATCAATACGGGGGCGAAGTATGATTCGGAGGCGTTCAAGAAGTCGGTGGGTTTGAACGGGGTGGGGATTAAGGCGGTGAATGCCTTGAGTGATTTTTTTGAGATTCAGGCGTGGCGGGAGGGGAAGACAAAGGCGATTGAG
>JBCCZX010000083.1:0-13568 GCA_039186735.1 Verrucomicrobiota bacterium
AACACCATCACCACCACCGCAATCCCTGGGAACACCGAATGACTCAACGCCCCCAACTTCAACGGACTCCGGTGCAACACCACAAACGCACTCACAAACCCGTTCGCAAATCCAATCATCACCGCCGCTAACAACGCCCGCCGATACAACCCAATCTCTAGTAACTCACTCATCCCACCAATCCCAAAGTCTTCCGCACCTCCATCCCACTCATCACCTCACCCACCTTCCCAAACGCCACCTGCCGTGTATCCAAAACAATCGCCTCATCAAAAATATCCTCCACCGTCGCCAGATTGTGATGCGACGCCATCACCAAATGACCCCGCCCCCCCAATTCCTTCAGACACTTCGCCAAATCAAACGAACTCTCCACATCCAGCCCCGTAAACGGCTCATCCAACATCACAATATGCGCCTCCTGCGCCAGCGCCCGCGCCAAAAACGCCCGCTGCCGCTGCCCCCCGCTCAAAGCATCGATCTGACGCCCCGCCAACGCCTCCAAATTCAACGCCGCCAACGCCTCCTCCACCGCCTCCCGATCCACCTTCCGAAATCGCCGCCACATCCCCACATGCGGCAACCGCCCCATCCCCACCACCTCCCGCACCGTCACCGGAAAACCCTCCCGATGCCGATCCACCTGCGGCAAATACGCAATCTCCCGCGTCGAACCCTCCAACCTCTCCCCTCGCCACAAAATCGAACCCCGTTCCGCTCTCAACAAACCCGCCAACGTCCGAATCAACGTACTCTTCCCCGCCCCGTTCGGACCCAGCAACGCCAAACTCTGCCCACAAGTCGTCTCAAAATTCACCTCGCACAAAGCCGTCACCGAACCATAGCTCACACACAAATCCGCCACCTCCAACCGATGCCTCGCATGCCCCTCCTCCGGCTCAAAAATACAACACTCCTCACTCATCCCAATTGAACTTCAAAAAGCCCTCAAACGTCCCCTCACCCCACAACGTCTTCTCCAAGCTCTCATGATAATCCGGCGCCACCTCAATCCGCACCGCCCCCGCCTTCCCCTCCCCAAACTCCCCCCGCACCACCCAACGCTCCCCCAACGGATTCACCTCCACCTCAAACTCCCCCTCCCGCTCCTCGATCCTTCCCAAACTCTCACCCTCCCGCTCCAACTCCACCCACAACAAATCAGAAGTCCCCTCCACCTCCACATCCGCTCGAAACTCCGTCGCATCCTCCGCCACCATCTCCTGCTCCACCCGCCCCCGCTCCCTCCCCGTCACCTGGGCAAGCGGCCACGCAAAGAAAGCCATCACCCCCAACACCAAAACCGCCTCCACTAAGGGCGCATCCCTCATGAACCAAGCGCCGCCACAATCGAAGCCACGTTGCCTCTCATCATCTCGACATAACTCGGCACCGCCCCATCCGCCACCAACGGCTTCCCCACCTCCGCTCCCGCCTCCTTCGCAATCTGCTTCAACACCTTCGGATTGATCAACATCTCCGGAAACACCGCCTTCACCCCCTCATCCTTCATCTTCTGCACCTCCTCCGCCAATCGCTTGGCCGGCACCCCGTGATCCCCACTCAAACCCAACACAAACACCGGCGTGAACTCATACGCCGCACAAAAATACCCAAACGCCGCATGCGCCGTCACCAACTTCCGCTGCGTCTTCGGCACCTGCGTCAACTCCAACTTCACCCACTCATCCAACTCCTCCAACTCCGCTCGATAAGCCCGGCTCCGCTCCTGATAAAAACTCTTCCCCTCAGGATCCAACCGAATCAACTCCCGCTCCACCACCTTCACCGCCCGCTCCATAATCGTCACATCATGCCACCAATGCGGATCAATCGTCCCCACCGCATGATTCGGACAACACACCGCCAGCGATTCCCCATCCGACAACGTTCTCGCAGGCAAGGTCTGCCCCACTTCCAAAATCGGCACTTCTCCCAAACCATCCCGCAACGCATCCAAATAACGCTCCAAACCCTTCCCCGAAGCCACCACCAGCTGGCAACTCGCCAACTCCTTCACATCCCGCGCCGTCGGCTCAAACGCATGCACATCCATCCCAATCCGCCCAATATTCACCACCTCAACCCGCTCTCCTCCCACCTGCTCCACCAAATCAGCCATCAATGGATGCAAACTCCCCACCCGCACCTCCGCCAACAGACCCGCAACCGCGACCATCCAAATCCCAAAGACTACTCGAATCGTTTTCATACTCCTAGCGATCTCCACAAACCTCCGAAGGCCCTGAGGGATCTCACCGCCTAAGCTCGTCGCAAGCACGCCCCTGACAAGTCTTAATGCCATAAAATGGCAATTGCGGGATTCCCATTGGACTTTCCCCGATTTCGTCCGATACCTAACCTATGACAACCTCCACCGAAACGGCATCTGCCATCACCACCGCCCTCGAAACCCTCCTCGCCGACAGTTACGCCCTCATGGCCCAAACCCACCTCGCCCACTGGAACGTCGAAGGCACCGACTTCTTCCAACTCCACACCGCCTTCCAAGGCCAATACGAAGAACTCTTCTCCGCCATCGACGACATCGCCGAACACCTCCGCACCCTCGAAGCCTACGCCCCCGGTGGACTAACCATGCTCGCCGGACTCAGCAAAATCGGCCAAATGGAACGCAAACTCCCCGCCAAAGACTACGTTGCCAATCTCATTGATTATCATGAACTTCTCGTCGCCAACGCCAAGGAAGGGCGCCAAATCTCTGGCGACGCCGGCGACACCGAAACCGAAGACCTCTTCATCGAACGCCTCCGCGTTCACCAAAAAACCCTCTGGATGCTGAAATCTCACCTCAAGTAGTCACGTTCCTAGAACATTCTCTTGTGCTTTGAAGGCCTCCCGGACACGGGGGGCCTTTTTCGTCCCCTGCATGAATGGTGTTATTGCGACTCATTCTCAATAATAACTCGACAGACCCCTCTTTTGCCCCAAAATCCCTCCATGCCCCTCGCACAGAGCCTCACCTCCCAAACCGTCGCCAACCAACTTAAGGACTGGCTCCTCGACACCGATCCCCTCACCCAACCGAGCCTCTCCAACGCCCTCCTCGAACTCCACTCCGCCTGGCAAAACCGCCACCACAACCCCGAAACCCTCCTCGCCACCTTCCTCACCCACCGCAAACGCCTCGCAAAAAAAGACTACCTCCGCACCCACCGCTTCCGCCGCCTTCTCGAAAAAACCCACCAAGCCCAACTCACCACCCCCACCGCCACCCAGACTCTCCCCCTCAACCTCACCTGGCCCTCCCTCGCCCACCTCAAAAACCACCTCCGCCGACACACCTTCGAACACCAACTCTCCGACTGGTCCTCCATCCAAATCTCCCTCCAACCCATCCATGGCTAAAACCCTCTGCGACTGGAAAAAAGACGACATCGCGCGACGATCCGACAAGCTCGCCGCCATCGTCGCCAATCCCAGCTTCTTCTGCGCAAAATGCGCCCGCTGCGCGAACAACCCGAAACACCTTTGCAAAGCGCGCAAAATGCCCTTCATCCTCTCCAACTCGCTCACCCCATGAGCCCACTCACCACCTATCCGACCCCGCTAAAAACGAACAAACCGAAGCAGCCGCCTCGGAATCTTCCCGCTATCAAACACACCCTCCTCCATCAAGAAACCCAGCCGCTCGCCCTCACCCTCAGCCGCATCACCTTCAGCTCCCCCAATCGCGCCGACTGGCTCTCCTTCCTCCAACCCGGCCGCATCCACTTCCTCCTCAACCTCACCGGCGAAGGCCTTATCATTGCCCCCGAGACCCGCCTCACCATCCTCCCCCAAACCCTCGCCCTCTTCCAGATTCCCGACTCCCCCGGCCTCCGCACCGCCTCCCGCTTCCCCTCCGACCAAGGCCACGACTCCCTCCTCCTCACCATCGACCCCTCCTCCCTCTCCAAACTCTTCCCCTCACCCACCGCCACCCTCTCCAAAAACCTCGGCCTCATCCGCAGCTGGACCCCCCGCGAAACCCAACTCTTTAACGACCTCACCAGCCCCCCCGTCGCCCCCGCTGCCGAACGTCCCTGGTTCCAAGCCAAAATCCTCGAACTCCTCTCCCTCCACCTCTTCCACAACCCCGCCCCCCAAAAACCTCTCTTCTGCTCCCAACTCAAAGAACGCACCCACCGCCACGTCCGCCAGGCCCTCGAACTCCTCCACGCCCGCCTCGACGAATCACTCGACCTCACCGACCTCGCCCAAGACGTCGGCTGCGCTCCCCACTACCTCTCCCGCCTCGTCAAACAAGAAACCGGCAAAACCCTCTCCCTCCACCTCCGCGCCTTCCGCATCGAACGCGCCGCCGAACTCCTCGCCACCGGCCAATACAACGTCACCGAAGTCGCCCTCGAAGTCGGCTACAACTCCCTCTCCCACTTCACCAAAGCCTTCGCCACCGAAAAAGAACTCACCCCCTCCGAATTCCTCAAACGCCAATAACCCCTCCCAGCTAACGACCCCCCATCGGAGCCGCTCCCGAACACACCGGACACTCCTCCCAACCATCATACAACCCCAGAAACTGCTCCCCCAACTCCCCCGCTTGTAACTTCTTCAAGCTCGCCTCCCCCTCCTCCCGCATCTCCGCCAACTCCTTCCGCAACTCCGCCTCTTCCTGCACAGTGAGACGCAACTTCTCCATCCGCCGCTCAATCCACCCCCTCACCAACTTCTGAATCGCATCCCGGCACGGCTTCCCCTTCTTCGCCAACTCCCCCTTCACCTCCGGCTCCAATCCCTGCCCAAACGTATTATACGAACTCTCCTTCGTAATCCCCGTAATGAACACCTGCCGGTCCGAATACAACCGCAACGCATCAAACACCGGCGAACACAACGGACACGAATACACCAGATTCGTCGTCATCAATCGATATGGTGACCCCTCCTCCCGCAACGGAATCATCAAATCAATCTCACCCTGCGTCACCCCATCCTCCAAACACCCCTCCAACACCGCAAAAAAGACAAACCGGTGCACCTCGCCATAAAACCCCTTCGGAGGATGATCCTTCAAATGCGTCTTCAAATCCTCACCCCCCGCCCAAGCCGCTAACATCAACAATAAGCCCAAAAAAATTCGCCTCACGAACCCACCCTAGCCCTTCCAGAACCACACGCAATCCCACGTCACAAAACCACAAGTCAACGCCAGCACTTCTCTCGACTTCGCCCCACTCTTCCTAACATGGTTTACTCGAATACCGATAGCCGCTCCATGGGCAAAGTCGTTGTCTATCGCCCCCGCCCCAAAACCAAAGACACCCCCCCTCCAAAGGCCAAAAAGCACAATCCTTCAAAAACCCCGGGGAAGCAAAAATAATGCGCACCTACTCCCCCCCTCACCGCTTTGACAACGAAACCCGCTGGCTCAACCAGCTGGAACCCCCCTCCCCCCTCTTCTGGCAAGCTCTCCTGTCCCTCAAACACCTTCAGCTTCAATACCACCACCCCTGCCTCTCCTTCGAAACCCCCGTCCAACTCAAATCCGGCTTCCTCGACAGCAACCAAACCCTCGTCCTCCCCCAACCCAGCCTCTCCCTCAACACCCGAAACATCGAACACATCTTCGGCATCGAATTCTCTCCCGAACACAAAAGCGGCCTCGAATTCGACTTCACCCACCACCAATTCCGCCTCCGCCTCGAGAGCCCGCGCTGCCCCTCCACCCTCGACTTCCTCTCCGCCTCCTTCGGCTGGGAAATGAAACCCGAATCCCCCGAACTACTGCGCTCCCGCCAACTCAAAAACATCCCTCTCTGCAACTGCTGCGCCGAAGCCGCTCAAAACCGCATCGAAACCCTCGAAAACAACCCCCTCGTTCAAATCCTCCGCCACCAAATCGACTCCTCCACCCCCCTCCTCTTCTCCATCAACCAACCCGATTGCCGCCTCCTCGACTCCTTCCAACCCGAATTCCTTCAGCTCAGCCACAACTGGATCTTCGCCACCAACTCCCAACAAACCCTCGCCCTCGACGTCACCCACCTCCACGCCTTCGTCGGCAATAAAATGACCATCGACCAAATCCCTCACTTCGAAATCCGCCTCCTCAACACCCACGGCCACCACCTCGGCTCCCTCGCCGCCCCCAGCCACCTCGTCCAAAAACACTGGAACAACCGACTCACCAACTCCCCAAGCTATTCCCAAACCCAGTAACAACTGATCGCCAATTCTTCGCAATCCAGCTTCAATCAATCCATTAGCCAAACCAGCAGAGAATTCTAATATCCCCCCGCGATCAAAAAAATTTGCGCACCAAACACATGAAAACTACCACTTCTGCAATTCTCCTGGCGGCACTCGCCAGCGGCTCCCTGCAAGCGGGAAGTCTCCTCGTGAACTTCACCGCCGGTCTCACCCCGGGCACCTTCAGCGGACCCGATAACATCAACCCCTACGTCCCCGGCAACGCCCTCGCCTCCTTCGCCTTCGGCCAGCCCGACGTCCTTCGCGCCGACGGACAATTCTACATCTCCGACTGGGACGGCTCCGACGGAACCTTCACCGCCGACTCCAGCGGTACTGGCAACAGCTTCCTCCTTCACTCTCCCATCCTTGAGCGCCTCGAAGCGCAAACTTGGCGTGCCGAAGGTGCTTCCAATCACGGCACCCTCACCGGTCTCAACGACCCCATCTCACAGCGGAAAAAGTTCCTTCTCCCCGACGACACCCTCAACGGCGTCGCCACCCTCGTCATCTCAGGAGGACAAATCGATAGCCTCACCTACACCCTCGACTTCAGCAACGGCGCGCCCGGCTTCGAAAACACCGCCCTCGACGGCGTCACCTTCGACGTCATCAGCCTCCTCGGCGGCGGCTCCAACTTCGACACCGGAACCGCCTACGCTGTCGGCTCCACGGACTACCTCAACACTCCCTACGGCCTCAACACCCAACTCAACATGGGCGGCCAATCCTCCGGAAGCACCGGCGCTTTCCCCGAAGGCCTCCTCAATGGCACCGTCATGGACACCACCATCGGCATGCTCATCAACGAAATCACCGCCAACACCGACGAACTCGGCGGCTCCACTTCGAACATCAGCACCGACGGTCGCATCAACGGCGAACCTGACGGCACCGGCGGAGACTTCTATCTCCAGAACATCTTCGCTGCCGATACCGGAACCCTCACCGTCTTTAACAGCACTTCCGACCTCACCCTGGGCGTCTCCGCTGTCCCCGAACCCTCCTCCGCCCTTCTTATCAGCGGAACCCTCCTTCTTGGCCTCACCCGCCGGAAGCGAGCCTAACAAGTTCTTCTTCGAATCCATTTGGTAAAACAAAAGGGAGAGCCCCACCCGGCTCTCCCTTTTTTTCACCTTTCCCCCCGAAATCAGAGACATTCTCGTTGCCAGACGCTCCCCCAGCGCTCAAACCGCTCTCGAAAACCGCATGGCAAAGCTCTCACTCATCCTCCTCGTCACCCTCGGCATGCCCTTCGCTTTCTCCCAGGAATTCGAACTCGAGGAAACCATCGTCACCGCCTCCAAACTCGAAGAAACCGAAACCGAAACCCTCCGCTCCGTCGGACGCGTCGATTCCCAACGCATCGAAAACAACAACATCCGTAACACCGCCGACGCCTTCCGCCTCCTCGGCAACGTCAGCACCCCGCAAGATGCCGACACCGGCTTCACCATCCGCGGCGTCAATTCCGAAAACATCGACGCCAACAACGCCTCTGGAGTCCAAGTCCCCCTCATCACGACCTTCATCGACGGCGTCGCCCTGACCCCGCAAGCCGCCCGCCGCGGACCCCTCAACCTCTGGGACGTCGAAACCATCGAAGTCCTCCGCGGCCCCCAATCCACCCTCCAAGGAAAAAACTCCCTCGGTGGCTCCATCAACATCAAAACCAAAGACCCAACCCCCGAATTCGAAGCCGCAACCCGCGTCCGCCTCGGCCTCTTCCCCGACCTCGACCGCGTCCAAGCCATCCAAAATATCAACGGCCAAAACACCTTCCAATTCGAAGACGGCACCCGCGAAGACCTCTTCGAACGCGCCTTCATGGTCAATCTTCCCCTCCACGACACCCTCTTCCTCCGCCTCTCCGGCGAACTCTCCGAAGCCCGCTCTCCAGTCTCCCTCATCGGCTTCAACGGCCAAGCTATCAACGCACCCCAACTCACCGAATCCCGCAACGAACTCCTCCGCGGTAAACTCCTTTTCGAACCAGTCGGCGCCCCCTTCCGCGCCCTCCTCTCCTACTCCTACTCCACCGGCTCCCCCTTCGTCGGCTTCGCCGCCGGGCCCAACCTCGGCCCCACCCTCGGCTTCAACAGCACCACCTTCGGCGTCAACTCCTTCTTCGACCGCGTGAACAACTCCGGACTCGACTTCCAAATCCGCGATGCGGTCACCCATGTCGGCGGCCTCGAACTCAATTACGAACTCTTCGACTCCCTCCGCGCCACCTCCCTCTCCTCATACACCCGCAATGAACTCGATATCCGCAGCCTCTTCGGCTCCATCCCGGCTCGCCTCGACACCGAAGAAGACTACTCCCAAGAACTCCGCCTGAATTGGGACGACAGCTGGGGCCGCGCCGTCCTCGGCACCTACCTCTCCTACAACCCCTCCTCCAGCACCCAGCGCAACCTCGAACAAGACCGCTGGAACGCCTCCCTCTTCGGCGAAGCCGACTTCCAAACCATCGCCAATCTCTATCTCATCACAGGCGCCCGCCTCAGCTACGACTACTTCAAAAGCATCAACCAGTCTAATCCCGACGGCTCCTCCGCCTCCGAATTCACCTTTCTTCCCAAAGCCGGACTCCGCTACGAATTCTCACCCACCCATTCCCTCGGTGCCACCCTCAGTCGCGGCCACCGCGTCGGCGGTGCCAGCTTCTTCGAAACCTCCACCAGCATCAACAACTACACCTTCGAACCCGAACTCAGTTGGAACTACGAACTCGCCTACCGCCTCCACCTCTTCGACGAAAAACTCAAACTCTCCACCAACGCCTTCTACACCGACTACTCCGACCAACAAGTCGTCTCCCAATTCACCCCCTCCGGCGGCTTCCAACCTCAAGACATCATCACCAACGCCGGCTCCTCCCACTCCTACGGCGCCGAACTCTCCCTCTCCTTCCAACCCCTCGCATCCCTCGAATTCTTCGCCTCCCTCGGTTACCTCCAATCCAAATTCGATGACTTCGTCGCCAACACCCCCATCGGCACCTTCGACTTCACCGGTTACGAATTTGCGCAAGCCCCGCACTTCAACGGCAGCTTCGGCCTCACCTACCGCGGCGACCACGGCTTCTTCGCCTCCACCGATGCCTCCTTCAGCTCCCGCTCCTACAGCCCCTACTTTTTCCCGCCTCCGTCCAACCAATCCGGCCAACCCCTCCCCCAAGACGAAAGCACCGAAATCGACCCCTTCTTCAAAGTCAACCTCTCCCTCGGCTACGAGTGGTCCTACGGACGCTTCTCCATCTTCGTCAACAACCTCTTCAACGAAGAACACGTAATCGGCCAGGAACCTGGCTACCTCGCCAGTGACGGCTTCTTCCCCGGCTTCCTCGGCTACCCCTCCGAGCCCCGCCTCATCGGCACTTCTCTCGAACTTCGCTTCTAACAAAAACAACTCATGAAAACACTGACCCTGACCCTCCTCATTATCACTCAAACCCTCATCCACGCTGCTCCCGTCAGCATCAATCTCACCGGCACCAATGCGACCGAATCAAATGGCGATGGCTGGGCCCTGCGCTTCCCCGATTTCGACGGCGGAGAAACCACCGACACGCACTCCGACACCGACCCCAACACCGGAGTCAACCCCGTACAATTCGCACCCATCCCCATCGACCCGAACGACCCCGACTTCGACGTCAACACCAACACCAACGGCCCCCTCGACCCCGGCATGACCACCCTCCCCGGCGCCTTCAACCTCGGCACCCTCACTTATGACGATGCCTCCCTCACCAACATCGGCTCCGAAACCATCGCCGTCACCAACTCAACTTTCGACTTCGATTTCGACGACTACGCCCTCGCCTTCGGAATTGAAGTCAGAGTACCCGTCACCTTCTTCGTCCCCGGCACCACCATCACCCTCTCCAACATCTCCGGTCCCGGTCTCCAATTCCTCGATGGCGAACTCCTCACCGCCAACTTCACCGCCGACCTCGCCTGGCAACCCACCATCAACGGCACCGATTCCACGACCGATGGACCCTACAACGGCACCCTCACCGTCCAGGACGGACTCTTCACCTTCAATATCACCGATACAAAATCCATTATCGTCGGCTTCATCAGCGTCCCCGCCCTCCTCGAATTCGACCTCATCGCTCAACCCAACGCCCTCAAACTCCCCGCCAATCCCTCACTCGCCATCTCCGACCTCAACCCCTCCGCAATCTCCCTCCAAACCACCTTCACCAACCCCGGTCCCGGACTCTTCCAGCTCGAACAATCCTCCACCCTCCTCTCAAACAGCTGGCAACCCGTCGGCTCCGCATTTGGCGCCAACCTCCCGTCCACCATCACGCAAACCCTCCCTGCCTCCCCCGCCTTCTATCGCGTCGCCAGCCTCACCGACACAAGCTCCCCCATCACCTTCTCCCTCGCCTCCACCATGTCGGATGACAGCACCATCAGCGAGTTCGACCTCACCGCCTCCTTCGCCCGTCTCGGAAACGGCGACGGCTCCTCACCCGATGCTGATGGCTTCTGGGATCTCAGCAACCCCACCGTCCGCTTCGGCTCCGAAAACCCCATCACCTCCGCCAACGACGTCTTCCCAAACGAAAACAACTTCTCCCTCGGCTCCCTCACCTTCGACCCCTCTTCCCTCATCGGCTCTGGCTCCGAAACCATTGCCATCTCTTCCGTCTCTCTCGACCTCTCCGAAGACATCGCCAGTTCAGCCCTCGCCACCTTCGTCAGCGGCGCCAGCACTACTCTCACCTTCGGCACCCTCGACCCCTCTTCCACCCTCACCTTCACCGACAAGGTCCTCACCTCCCTCGACCTCACCATCCCCTTCAACCTCACTTACTCCACTATCCAAGGTCCCCTCGTCTACTCCGGAGAACTCGCCACCGAGGGCAACACTCTCTCCATCACGATGGCTTCCTCAGTCTCGACCAACGGCTTCACTCCCTCGGGTGTCTCCCGCATGGTCTGGGACCTCAACGGAACCCTCAACGCCGTCGGCAATCTCAGCCTCCCCTAAATGGGTCCTCCAACCGATGTCAATTGACCGCTAATCGTCAACAAATCAGCACAAGCTCGCCACCCCCCCCTCTTGCATGTTTGCCGGGTATCAATCTATGAAACACACACTGACCGCGCTCAGCACCCTCGCCCTTTTCGCCGCTCCTGCAGCCCAAGCCGCAAGCTCCTTGCTCATCGACCTCACCGCCGATGGTGATAGCCGCGTCTACGACTATTTCTCAGACGTTTACGCACAAATCGATCAGGAACCGGATGGATTCTATCTCATTAGCACCGATGGTCCCATCGGCGGCGGCCTCGATGTCTTCCCGAGCGAAGGCAGCTGGTCAAATATCGGCTCCTTCGAGCTCAGCGGCATGGCGACTGGCATCGGCACTGAAAGCTTCAGCATCACCGCCGCTGCCTTCGACTTCGGCACCTACATCAGCAGCGACTTCACTGCCATCGGCCCCTATCTCACGAGCATCACCATCAATTCAGGCTCTGTGAGCCTTCTTGATGGGGTCGTCACCGCACTCACTCTCGATTCGGATATCGACTTCATTTTCCCCGCCGTAGGAGGAGCATCCTACTCGGGAGGCTTCGATATCGACTTGGCCGCAACTGACCAATTCACCCTCGACGTCGATGACACCAACACCTTCCCGAATCCCTTCGGCGGTTTCGCAGACCTCCGCTACGAGTGGAATGCGACAGGAGCAGTGAATTCCACTCTCGTCATCCCCGAGCCCTCCACCGCTCTCCTCGGCGCTCTTGGCTTCGCTTGCGCTCTTCGCCGCCGTCGCAAGTAAGCCACTCAATTCATCAGTTCTCATAAAGGCGGCCTCTCCGGCCGCCTTTTTTACGGCCCCAATCCTCACCGAAAACCAAGCTCTCGCAAGTCAGCGACAACCTTCCTGCCAAAAATTCGCCACTCTCTGACCCATGCCACACCAACTTCTGATCACTCTCTTACTGTCGGCCTCCTGCCTCGCCCTCGATCTCTCCCAAATCGACGACTTCCAAGACGGAACCACCGAAAATTGGATCATCGGCAACCGCTCCTCCCCCCTCGTCCCCTTCAACGTCCCCAATGCCGGACCCAACGGAACCGGCGACAACGCCCTCCAATACGCCTCCAACGGTGGCAACAGCACCGCCTCCCGCATGGTCTTCTTCAACCGCCAAAACCAATGGGTCGGCAACTACTTCACCGCCGGCATCGACGCCATTCAACTCGACATCAAAAACCTCGGCCCCACCGCTCTCAACCTCCGCTGGGCCATCAGCTCCGGCGTTGGCGGCGAAAACGGCCCCTGGGTCGCCAGCACTCATGCCGTCGCCATCCCCGCCGACAACACCTGGCGCACCGTCGTCCTTCCCGTCCGCCCCTCCGACCTCACCTCTGTCTTCTCCAACGGCGACCCCGCCACCATTCTCGCGAACGCCCGCGCCACCCGTCTCCTCTCCTCCGCTTCTCCCGACTTCATCGGCGATGAAATGATCGCCACCATCCAAGTCGACAACATCCAACCCATCGCCCTCCCCGACCCGCCCCTCATCGAAATCGAACAAACCTCCTCCTCCTCCGTCGATCTCTTCTGGCAAGGTCTCTCCGGACTCACCTACCAAATCGAAACCTCTTCTACCCTCGAAGAAGACGACTGGACCGAATCTGGCTCCCCCATCGCCGGTAACGACCAAGAGATACGCCAAACTTTCTCCACGGCCTCCTCCCCCCTCTTCTTCCGCGTCTCAATTCCCATTGGCACATCCGGTAGCCCGTAGCAAACTCCGCCCGCGCGCATGCTCACCATCTCGAATCTTTCCAAACGCTACCCCAACGGCGTCCAGGCTCTCGACGACGTCACCCTTTCCTGTCCTACCGGCGTCTACGGACTTCTCGGCCAAAACGGGGCCGGAAAGTCCACCTTGATGCGCACTCTCGCCACCCTCCAGGATGCCGACTCAGGCTCCGCCACCCTCCACGACCTCGACCTCCTCAACGATCACAACGCCGCCCGCCGCCAAATCGGCTACCTCCCCCAGGACATGGGGGTCTACCCCCACATGACCGCCCTCGAAACCCTGCATTACTTCGCTGGCCTCAAAAAAATCCCCCGCAAAACCAAGCTCCGCGAACAACTCGAACGCGTCAACCTTGCCGACCAGGCCCACCAGCGCCTCGACACCTTCTCGGGCGGCATGAAACGCCGCTTCGGCATCGCCGTCGCCTTCCTCGGGAACCCCCAACTCGTCATCGTGGACGAACCCACCGCCGGCCTCGATCCCTTCGAACGCCGCCGCTTCCAACACCTCCTCGTCGAAGCAGCCCGCGACTGCATCCTTCTTCTCTCTTCC
>JBCCZX010000084.1:0-13379 GCA_039186735.1 Verrucomicrobiota bacterium
CGCCGTTCCAGAATTTCCGGGCCCAAATCCACAGCGAGCGATCCCGCCATGAGTTCGCATGCCGGTCCCCTCCCTCCCCCTCCCAACAACCAAACAATAACAGAAATCAACATCATGAATCCTATCCTCATCACCTACACCATCTACCTGTGCCTCGCCATCCCACTCACCATCTGGGTCGCTCGCACTCTCCACAAAAACGGCCGCATCTTCCTCGTCGACTGCTTCCGTGGCGACGAAAAGATGGCCGACAGCGTCAACCACCTTCTCGTGGTCGGCTTCTACCTCATCAACATTGGCTTTGTTGCCCTCTACCTCAAGATGAACACCCTCGTCACCAACGCCCAAGGTATCTTCGAAGCCGTCGCAGGCAAGATCGGCATCGTCCTCCTCGTCCTCGGAGCGATGCACTTCTTCAACATCTTCCTCTTCACCCGCGCGAGAAAGAGGACTGAATACAACACCGCTCCACCACTCCCCCCAACAGGGCACATCTAACAGAAACAGTCACGGTGCGGTCGGTCATCGCAACCCGCCGCACCGTGAACAATCCCACCGTCACTGATCATGAAACAACTCACCATATTCTACGACGCCCACTGCGGACTCTGCACCAAGTTCCGCTACTGGCTTCTCCAACAACGCGCTTGCGTCCCCCTCGTCTTTCTCCCCTACGACGCCCCCGCCGCCGAAAAGCAACTCCCCACCATCGACACCCTCAACCCCGACAAAGAAATCATCGTCCTCGCTGACGACGGCCGCTGGTGGCAAGGCCCTCCCGCCTGGCTCACCTGCCTTTGGACCCTCAAAAAATACCGCCCTTGGGCCAAACGCCTCGCACATCCCACCCTCCTCCCTGTCGTCGAAAAACTCTGCCACCTCCTCGCCGAAAATCGCTTCACCATCAGCGAACTCCTTCACCTCAAACCCGACCAACTCGCCCACACCCTCAAAGCCCAAACACCCAAGTGCACAACCAGTGCCTGCACCCGCCCAAAGAGCTTCTAACGAATATCACTCCTCATGCCCCCCGCTCCTTAGCGTCAAAATCGCCTCCACCATCTGACTCGCCTGCTCCTCATTGAACTGCGGATGCGGCGGCATCGGAACCTCCCCCCAAACCCCGGCGCCTCCCCTCAAAATTTTCTCCGTCAAATACACGACCGCATTCTCATCCTCTCGATACTTCTCCGCCACCTCCACATAACTCGGTCCCACCGACTTCACTTGCGTCTGGTGACAAGATAAACATATCGCCGCACTCAACAACTGCGTCCCCGGATGCTCCCCATCCAAACCAGTCAACCGCGGATCCAATCCATCCTCCACCACCTCCTGCTTCTCCGCCGAATAACTCACCCGCTTCAACGCCCCATCCGTTCCATCATACCATTGCGATCCATACTCGAGCACATACAACGACCCATCCGGACCCATCTCCGCATCACTCGGATGAATAAACTTGTGCTTCCCCAACCACGACTGCTTCCACTCATAACCCCCACTCTCCTTCAACTTCGTCAGTTGAAACCGCCCGTTGTTCCAATCGTAAGTCACCAAACAACCATCCAGCTCGCGAGGCAACTTCCCCTCTGTCCCCCCAAAATCATCAAAGTAATAAACCGGCCCCGCACAATAACAGGACCGCCGCTCAAACCACAACGGCACCCTCGCGGGTGGTAAAACCTTCAAACCCGTATTCAACTTCGACCGGTTCTCCGGCCTCTCCGCATCAAACAATTCCCCAATCTTCTTCCGCTTGAAATCATACGCCGCATACGCCTTGTTATCCGCCACAAAGTAAGGCCAGCCATAATAACCCGCCTCCCGCGCCTCATTGATCTCACAATACCCCCGTGGACCCCGCGCCGAATCATCCTTCGCATCCGGACCCACTTCTCCCCAATAAAGAAACCCCGTCCGCTGATCGACGCCGATGCGCCACGGATTCCGACACCCCTTCACATAAATCTCCGGACGCGTCCCCCGCGTTCCCTTCGCAAACAAGTTCCCCGACGGAATCGTATACCCGCCCTCATCCGTCGGCCGAATCCGAATCACCGAACCTCGCAAATCATTCGTATTCCCCGAGGTCCGCTGTGCATTCTGCGACTCCATCCCCCGCATCTCATTGATCGGCGCATACCCACTCGACTTGAAAGGATTCGTGTTATCTCCCAACGACAAAAACAAATTCCCCTGCCCATCAAAGGCCAACGACCCCCCCTCGTGACAAACCCCCTTTTCCCGACTCTGCGACACACGCAACATCACCTTCTCATCACCCAAAGTCCCACTCCGAAAAGTAAAGCGTGACAACCGATGCTCCTCCGGACTCTTCGGCGAATAATACACATACACCCAGCCGTTTTTCATGAAATCCGGATGCGCCGTCACCCCCAACAATCCCGTCTCCCGCGACAGGTTCTCCGTCTTCACCGAAACCTCAAACTGCTTGATCAAAGCCACCTCCCCCGTCTCCGGTTTGAACCACTTCAACGCCCCCGTTCGCTCCGCAATAAACACATCCCCCGTCGGCAAAACCGCCATCTCCATCGCATCCACAAACCCGCTCGCCAGTGTCTCAACCCGAAAATTCTCATCACTCGGCAACGCGGGCTGCCCTACTGCCAGTTGCAACACACAAACAATTCCCAAAAACATGAGACCCTCAGCATGCAATCACCCTCACTCGAAGCAAGCTCTTAACTCTGTGTCCGCATTCCAAAAGCAAAGACCGCTGCGATTGCCAACACCAAAAAGACCACCAAAACCGTCCGCAAATCCCCAATCTGTCCCGGCCGCTCCATCCTCATTCGCAAACCCAACGGCTTACCCTCATCCACACTCACCGCCCGCCGAAACACGAACACATCCCCCTCCTCCGGAATTGGAACCGCAATCGCCTGCGGAGCCGGTTCCGTCGCCTTCTGATGCTTCACCAACCGCGCTGCAATCCGACGCAATACCTCATTCTCCTCCGCCGAATTTCCAAACAACAAATCCCCCATCTGACTCGGAAGAAAGTTCACATCACCTCCAAGTATCGGATTATTGGCCGCCGCCACCTCCAAATCCCGATTCCGAAACAACGCATTCTCATCCTTCCGGTTATCCAGATACAAACGCTGCCTTCGCGAGTTTAACCCCACTGCCACCTGGTCCGTCTGCACCCGCTCCAACTTCACTCGCACATCCTCATTCATCGCATCATCCAAATTGTAATTGTTCGCCACTGCTTGGAACAACTGCACCGCCTCCTCTTGTTGACCCTTCTCTAACAACTCGTTGGCCCGCTCAAAAGTCTTCTCCGCTTTCTCCTTCGCCACCGCTGAACGCGACATCGCCGAACTCAAATACGACTTCTTCCCAAAAAACTTGCTTCCCGCCTCCTCCTTCAAATCCAAATCCCCGGCAAAGTCTTTCAAATCATACCCCTCCGGCACAATCACCCGCCACTCGATGTTCTCCAACGGTACCGAAACCTTCGAACTACTCAACGAAATCAGCTCTTGTGGCGTCCCGTCCACCGCATACGTAAACTCCACCTCCGCCGTCCGTTCTCCCGTTCCCGGCATCACATAAAACAGCGAACTCTTCCCGTCACGCACCACCACCACACTTTCCCCGTTCACAAACACGTTGAACAACTCCGCCCCCTCTTCCAAATCGACCCTCAAAGTGCTCCGCTGAATCACATTCATCTCCAATTTCACGCCCGTCAGCCAATTCCCCACCGGCGAAACCACCGTCGTCAGCTCTCCCTTCGTCACCCGCAACTTCAAGGCCTCCGCCACTGCATGCCGCTTCACCTCGACCTCAAGTCCTCCCGTGCCCGAACGATAAACCTTCGCCGGCACCCCTCCCGACACCTCCCCACGCAATTCATTCGGCACCGCCGTCCAATCCAATTGATACCATCCCGCCAACATCTCACCCGCCACCAACTCCAACTGTGCCGCCGCTCGCAACGCCACATAATACGAAACTTGCCGTAACTCAGGAAATTTTACCGGCAAGATCAACTCCTGCTCGCCAGCCCGTTCTCCCGTTCGCTCCCACTCAATCCGTACTTTCTGCACACCAATCACCCGCCGCTTGAATTCAATCTCCCACAACCCCTCCTCACCCTCCACCGGTGAAATATCACTCACCGCCTTCCCACTCGCCCGCACCGTTTTCGCCATCTCTTCACTCAAGCCCGGCAACGACACCAACAGACTCCCCACCGCCGCATTCTCCACCTTCAAGGAAGTCGTCAACATCGTCCGCGTCTGCCCCTCCCGCAACGTCACTTCCTGCAAAACCTGCCCCGTCAACCACGGCTCCAACTTCTCCACCCCCAACACCAACTGCCAATCCTTCTGCAACAACCGAAACGCCAAAGCCGATCCGCCCTTCATCCTCCCCCCCAAACTTCGTGGATCAATCTCCGAAACATTCTTCCGCGCAACCGCCCGCAAACGCAAACCCGCTTCCGAACGCACCGCCAACTGCCCCGTTTGCCGCTCCGCTTCCCGTATCTCGAAACGCGGCACCACCCAATCCTCCGTCCCCGCGACCAAACCCGCCTTCCCCATCACCAAAGACAGCTTCCGCGTCCCCAACGTCTGCCCCTGATAATGCACCGTCACCACCCGCTCCGCCTCCTCACCACTCTCCGTCCAATGACTCACCCCATCCCCGCTCAACGACTCCACTTCATAACCCTCCGGGACCGGAAAGCTCACCTGAAAAATCCCCGCTCGCGCAATCTCCACCCGCGCACTCACACTCAACAAAATCCGCTCATCACCCAAGGACAACACCTCCGACGTCTCCACCCGCACCTCCGCCGCAACCGGAACCACCCTCACCCGCGCCACCGCTTCCAACTCCCCGTAACGATACGCCCGATGCAACACCTCCGCCCGGCCTCCCAAAACCCCCCCATCAAAATCCGCAAGATTCACTTCCGACAAACCCTCTCCCTCCACACTCTCCGCCTGCGCTTGCGGACCAAACCCAACCCCCAACAGCCCAATCTCCCGCTTCCCGCCTGCCACCCGAATCGGACTCAACTCCAACTCCGTAGGCAAAACGCCCAAACTCCGCTGCGTCGCCACCACAAAAGAAAACGGCTCCGCTTCCGCCTCACTCAACTCCACGATCAGTTCCCCCGCTCCCGCGCCAAAACGCCAATCCGAAATCATCTTCCCACCCCTCACATCCCCCACCGTCAAACCCTCCGGAATCGCAATCTTCAAGCGCCTCACCACCCCTTGCGATGGCCTCACCGACACCTCATGCAAGCCCTCTAACAACCCAGGCGCCGGCAGATACAGATTCTGGACTTCCACAAAATACTCCGATTTCTCCAACAAAGGATCCCTCATCCGGGGATTCATCGCTATCCGGGCTCCCCCCACCGGCTTCAAAGTCAAGACCGCCCCACTCTGCCCCTCCCCCAATTCATCCACCTCACGCATTCGCACCGCCTCCTCACTCCTCACTTCCCACCCCGGCTTCTCTAACAAAACAGTCAACTCATTCACCACCGCTGCAGCCGTCGGCAACTTCACCTCACCTGCCTCCGGCAAAATCAGCTCGTAAGAAAAACGCGCCTCCCCTGCTTCCGGCCCCTTCCCACCTTCCTCGCCCCGCTTCACCAACAACAAATGATAACGCAGCTCCCCACCCTCACCCACACTCTTCACCAACTGCACCCCGTCCCCCACAAACTCACGCAAAGTCACCCCCCCCGCCAAAAACGGAATCTCCTCCCCCCACTCCCCTGAGACCACTACTCGCCCCTCCGCCACCACCCGTTCCTCCTCCACCTGCCACTCCTGCTCCACCACATCCAATCCCGCCTCACCCCGCGGAGCCAACATCAACAACGAAATCAAAATCAAACTCGCCGACGACGCAACCACCCCTCTCTCCCCTCCATCCCCTTGTTTCTTCCGGAGCGCCAACCGAATCAACAAAATGACCACCATCATCCCCACCAAAAGCAAGAAACCCACCTGCCCCCCCGGCATCCACAAAAAGCCAAGCGATGCCAAAACCGACGCTCCAAACCAATGAAAGAACCCCCGCCTCAAAACCAAGGCATACAGCCCCAACAAGCCCCCCACCACGATCATCCCCATCGGAAACACCTCCCACTGCATCCGCCCCGCTTCTAGATTCAAAACCTGCACCATCACTCCCTCTCCCGCCGCCAAAACCGGCACCCGCACCTCCACTGTCGAACTCCCACCACCACTCGTCGCCGAACTCGCCGCCAATCCCAAAAAGAGCACCCCACCCGCAACCACCAACAAAAACATCGCTCCCACCCGCTGCTTCACCGACAAAATCATCGCCCCCGCCAGACACGCCAGCACCCCAAAACCCATCACCCAACCATAACGGCCCAACGCCTGAAAACCCGTTTCCGGTCGCCGCGAAGTTGTCGGCACATTCGGATCTTCAATCTGCAAAATCCGCCGCTCATCACCCTCAATCGACCACTCCGCCTTTAAAACCGGGGCATCCACTTTTGGCAAAGCCAACAACGGACGCTTCGCCGTCTCCGATGCCCGCCCAAATCTCAGCCGCACCTCCACCGCCTTGTTCGCATTTGCCCCCGGCGGCAGCGGCACCAAAGTCTCCGCCCCATCTTGCCGCGCACTTACCGGCTCCCCTCCCACACGCACTTCCCACAAACGCACCCCCTCCGGCAATTCCATCCGCAACACCCGCTTCCCCCGCGTCTTCACGTTGTAGATCGCATCCGTCACCACCTCCCCATCCCGCGCCACCCGACTCTTCGCCTCCACAAACTCCACCACCTGCGCCACCGTCTCACCCGGCTGATACCACTCCACACCCAACTCCACTTCGAACGGACGCGCCGTATACTGATACACCGCCAACGAAGGCGCCGAACTCGACAAACGAAATTCCGCCGGCAACTCCAACGGATCCAATCCCAACAAACCCTCCGACTCCTTCACCACTTCCGACTTCACCTGCACCGGACTCACCACCTGCACAAACCCCCGCTCTGCCCGCACTCCCAACGGCACCACCCGACCCGGCCGCACCACTCCCCCCTGCTCCCCAACTGACTCTTCACAAGTGAGTAACAAAGTATAAAGCCCAATCACTGGCTGCTGCAAAGTCACCACCACCTCATTCCCCTCCCGACGCCACGTCCGAATATCCTGACCATCCACATACACATTTCCCGCATCCTCCGGTACCTCTAACCGACACTCCGCTACGGGACTCCCCGTAATAAAATAATTCACCACCACACTCCCAAACGCCGTCCCATCCTTCAACGAATACAGATGAAACACGTCTGCCTGCACACTCCGTGGCAAACGCTCCACCCCCAACTGCGCCGACCAATCACTCTCCCGAATTCGAAACACCAACTGCAACCCATCCAAACTCTTCGGAAATACCGACAACGGCTTCTCACTCAATTTCTCCACCACTCCCGCTGTCAGCCGAAACCCCGCTGCTCCCACCACCCCCACATCCCCCCGCACCGCCTTCGCCGCCGGATGCGTCACTCGCGGCAACAACCACTCTGCTGCCTCCATCGTTTCGTTCTTCTCCAACTGCAATTGCAACAACTGCCGACCCACCACTTCCTTCCCGAACAAGATCCGCAAAACCCGCTGCCCGTCCACCACTTCACTCCCCACCACATAATCCGCCACCTGCGCCCCACTCACCGCCACAATGGAATAATCCCCCGGCACTCTCATCTCCCACTCCCGCAAACCCGCCTCCCGAATATCCAACTCAACATCACTCCGAATCACCCGATCACTGTCCCTCAGCTCGTAGGCAATCACTTCCGAAACCGTGACCTCCGGTGTGATCCGATCCGCCCGAATTGAAAAATCATACTCCGCGGACGGGAACCGATACACGAACTGCTGCCGCGCCTTCACCGGCTCTCCCGAAAACCCATCCGGCGCCAACTGCATCAACCCCGACAAATCCGCAACTGCCAATCGCACCGCCCCCTCATTCCTCACGCGCAAACGCCCCGAATGCCGCACCGTCCCCACCGGATCGAGTCGCAGGGCCTGCGTTTCCACCGGAAACTCACCCATCGCCACCTGACTCTGCACCATCACCGCCGTCTCCTCCGTTACCGCTTCTCGCAACACCACCCGAAGCTCACTCTCCGTCCGCTCCCAACTCAAAACCGACGCCCCATCCACACTCAAAATCTCACCCTCGCCACTCACCGCGAACACCAACTCCTCCAACTCACCCTGCAACACCTGATAACTCACCTGCGTCTCCTGCCGCAACAAACCCGAACCCACTCGCACATCCACCAAACCCTCGCTCGAGAAAAATAACGCTCCATCATCCTCGTCCCCCCCCTCACGCCAACCCAGCGCAAACGCCCCCGTTGCCGGCACAAAACCCCGCCACAACCCTCCATCGAAATCCGGCCGCAATCCCCCCTCCTCAAACTCCACTTCACTCAAACCCGAAAAAGATACGGGAAGCACCGTAGCCGACGGCACCCCGAAACCCAACCGCTGCCAATCTCCACCTACATCCACCGCCGCCACAAACGGCAATTCGAAATCATAACTCCCCGGCTCCGCCACCTCCACCGCATACCCCGCCTCCGTCACCACCAACTTCATCCCCTCCCAATCCGGCAACCCTTCCACCGCAACCCCCTCCAAAAGCGGAACCTGCACCTCTTTCCGCCGCGTCACCACCGTCCCCATCAGCAAAAAATCCGCGTAACGCCCCCCTTCATGAATCACTCCCACCACCCGCGCATCCCGCAACTCCGCCGGCAACGTCGACTCACCCAAAACCGACACCCGCCCTCTCAACACACCCCCAGCCGCCGTCAGAAAACTCCACACCCCCTTCTCCTCCTCGTCACCCACCGGCGAGAATCCCCCCACTCCCAGCCACTGCACATCAAGCGGTTCCTCCACTCGCACCGTGATCCGCTCCCGAAAACCCACCGCCTCGCCCTGACCCAAATGCCAAAAACCCACCTCCTTCGGCAAGACTTCCCACTCCTCCTCCACCTCCACAAAAATCACCTGCTTCTTTTGCTCGTTCGAAAACGTCACCTCCAGAAACCGCTCCCCACCCTCCGAAACCACCGCCCAGCTCTTCACCGAATCCACAAAATCTTCCCCCTCTTTCTCACCTCCCTCCACCGACACCACTTCTCCACCACCCCGCACTTCCAACCTCACCGGACCCTCCGTCCCCTGCACCACATCCACCGCGACCCGCACCAAACCCGCATAACCTTCTCGCCCCACCTCAAGCTCACCCGTCACCGCCGCTGAATAAAAATACGGCACCTCCTTCGACTCCTTCACCTCAATCTTCACCGAAGCCTCAGCTCCAGCCTCGTCCTGGGCCCAGCCCAAAACCGTCGTAAAAAAGAGAGCCAATCCGGCCAGTGTTGCATACGTTTTCATGGTGCTTGTAAGAGGAAAGCGTCTCAGTTGAGTCCTTTTGCTTGTTCGATCATTCTTTCGAGCTCGATCACTCGCTGCTGCCGCGGAAAGTCCCCCTTCAAGGCCCGCGCCTGCTTCGCCAAATCATCCCAATCCACCCGCTCCCCAATCGCACTCCGCGCCAGCTTTTCCCCGGACAACGCCGCCACCGTTGCCAATCTCAAATTCGCCTCATCTTCCTCAAAGGCAACGACTTCCTCCTCGTATGGAATCTCCCACTCCTGCTCCACCATCCGATTGAACTCCACATCCAAGAACCGCACCCGCGCCACTCCCAGCGGACCCGTCCCCTCCGGCATCGCCTCCACATGATAGAGTGCCACTCCCTCCTCTTCCGCCGCCATCTCCGCCGCATCCACCGCATCATCCCGAAAATCCTCCTTCTTCAACTGATGCTTCTCAAACCCATACAGCTTCCACTTCCCCACCCGCTCCGGATTCCACTCAATCTGCACCTTCACATTCTTCGCCGCCGGACGCAAAGCACCCGCCACCTGCTTCGCAAAATCCGCTCCACTCTCCTCCGTGCTACCAAGCAAATAGTATCTCCCATCACCCTTTCGCGCCAAAGCCTCCAAAATTTCATCATTCACCCCCTCCGCACCCACTCCACACGCATCACAGGCCAACCCCTCCTCCCGCATCTCCTCCACCAACGCCATCAACTCCTCCGGCACCGCATTCCCCAGATTCGCAATCCCGTCCGTCAACAAAATCACCCGATTCTGCGCCCCCTCCAAAAAATGCTCCCGCGCCTTCACCCGCGCCAGCTTCAACGCCTCTTCCACATTCGTCCCCCCCTCGGCGGGCATCCGCCGCATCAATTCCAACAACTCCTCACCCCGCTCCCCCGTCCACTGCTCCGCCAACAACCGCGGCGTCCGCGAAAACCCAATCAAGGTCACCCGGTCACTCTCCCCCAACTGCTCCAACAACACCCGAAACGCCTCCTCCGTCGCCTGCACCCGATCCATCCGTTCCATCGAACCCGACTGATCCAAGACCACCGTCAACCGCAACGGCACCCCCGCACCCCGACCCGTCGCCGCCGTCTTCACCCCCAACCGCAACACCCTCCGCTGCTGCAACTCCGGATGCACCCCCTGCTCGATCACCAAACCCACCCGCTGCCCCGCCCGCAAACTCCGCTCCCCATACGAAAACGCATTCACAAACTCCTCCACCCGCACCTCCTCCGGCCACTCCCCCTTCGCCAACGCCGCCTGCGCCAACTGAAAACTCACCTCACTCACATTCAACGAAAACGTCGAATCCCCCTTCACTCCCGCATCCTCTTCCCCCATCGCCTCCGCCTGTTCCTCAGACCCCCGAACAGACTCCACAATCTGATCCACCAAATCCAAGTTCGACGCCGTATTCTTGACCACCAAAACCCCCCGCTCCCGATCGAACTGCACCGCCGAACCAGCGGGAAATGCCAGACCCAAATCTTCTAAGTCTTCTCGAATCGTCGAAGGCACAGGCTCCAAATTCTCAGTCCATTCTTCACCGTCAGCGAAAGGATTCACTTCTTCACTCTTCGCTGCTCCGTCCGCCTGCAAGTCGTCCTGAAACGTGAGCGGCACCTTCCACTCGCGCGTAATCAAATCCTCCGTCCCCCCTCCGCCCAGCGGCAACAAAGTCACTGCGTATTCATCGATCCGGTACCTCATCCCTGCCTGACGCGCCAAAAAATCCAACGCCGTCCCCAACGGCACATCCTCCAACTTCAGCCCATCGATTACCTTCCCACTCGACCCCTCGCTCAGGAACAATGCATCCTCATCGCGCCCATTCTCAATCACAAAGCTAACCCCTCTCGTCGCCTCGTCTGGATCAGCATCCAGCTCAATTGTCTGCTGGGTGAGATACTCAAGAGCCTCTTCCAGCGGAGTATTCTCAAAGTCGATCTCCGGGACGACAATACTACGCAACTTGCTCAGCATGGGTCGTTGGCCAAAAGCCCCGTCATCCCCAGCCACTCCCTCTGAAGCCCCCCCCGCGGCCTCCCCACTCGGAACCGCCAATTCCCAAGCTTTGTCCACTTCCATCAACAACCCCGCCCGCGCCTCATCGTAAGCCGCTCGATAATAATCGCTCTTCACACTCGCCGTCCTTTCCAACCACCTCCGCGCAGCTTTGTGATAAGGATCGGTTCTCAAGACCTCCCGAAACGCGTCCTCGGCATCCTCATAATTCCCCAACGCAAAGAGTTCCTCACCGTTAGAGAGTTGCTCTCTCACCGGACTGGCATCTTCTTCAGCGACCCAAGCAAATCTCAGCTCTTCCTCATTCGCCTGCCTCACCTCCACAAAATCCGCAGCCAATCCTCCCGTCGGAAGATTGAGGACCTCATCAATCGAATTGTCCGAAATGGCGACATCCCCCGAACGCAATCCAGAAGTCACCTGCTCCACCAAATCCAAATTCTCCGCATCACTCCGAACCACCAACTCCCCCGTCGCCGCATTGTAACGAGCCGACGCCCCTTCCGGAAACTCCACCCCCACCTCCTCCAACTGCGCCTGCACCGAAGAACGAGCTCGCAGCCCAGGCGAACCCAAGGCCGACTCCTCCGCAAACGGATCGTCCTCTCCCCAATCAGCCCCTCCCCCTCCCGAAAGATCCGTCGCAAAAGGCGGCGGCACCAAAAACGTCCGCGTCTCCATCTCCCGCCCCACCTTCGCCTCAGCCAGCGCTCGTTCTGATTCCTCATCCGATCCTGCTCGCCCCCTCCCCGTCGCACCACTCCCGCCCATTTCCCACGCTCGAACTTGTTCCACTTCAACCACATCTCCAGGAAAAATTCTCTCCTCACGATGCTCTCTTTCAACGAGACTCAAATCATACATTTTGCCTTCTCGATAAACACGAACCCTTCGTGGCGAGCCAAACGTCGAAACTCCACCCACCTCTTCCACGACCTCTCCGAGCGTCACTCCCTCCTTCCAATCAAGACTACCCGGTTGCACAACACTCCCAGCAACCACCACCGGCTCGATTGGCTGGCTATCCTCAAACTTTATCACTGATCCGCTCTCAATCGGCGCTACCTCTTCGACGACCCCGTCGTCCAAAGCAGAAACATCCTCCTCCCCCCTCACCACTCCCGATAAACTCGGCAAACCCAACTTCGTCCCCTCATCCTGAACCCCAAATCCAAAACTCTCCCGCCCCCGCACCTCCTCACTCAAACCCTCCACTGAGGACGACCCCACTGCAGGCTTCGCCAAGGCAGCCAATTGGCGCTCCTTCGGCTCCTCTCCAGCTCGCCCAAACTGCTCCGCCACCTCCACCCCAGCCTGATACCTCGCCCCCCCACTTCCTCCTCCAGAACCCCACCCCACTCCAAAGTCGGCACCATCACCCAAATCCATCTCAGACACCACCGCCGGGCTCGGCGACTCCGAAGCAATCACCCGATCCGTCGCCGCGCTCGGAGCAGAAGGCTTCTTCGCTTCCAACTCCTCTGCCCTCGGCAAGTTCAACCCCCGCACCGATGGCGACCTCACTTCCCCCAACTCCTCCGGCCGCCCCAACAACACCCTTTCCTCCTCCAACACCGCCAAACCCGCATCCTCTTTCCCCTTCCCTACCATCGCCGACCAAAACAAAAACCCCACCGGAACACCCACCAACACCACCAGCGCCGCCAACCGCCACACCACCGGACTCACCCTCCGCTTCTCAACCCCAATCTCCACCACCGTCTCCTTCTCCCCCAAAGCCTCCAACACCCGCGCCCGCCGCTCCCCACTCAACTTCCACTCGCCTCCCCTCTCCTTCTCTTCTCCAAACAACCCATCCAGCGCCTCCATCCGCCGCTTGAATACCGCCAACTCAGGACGCTCCCCACACAAACGCTCCACCTCCTCCCGC
>JBCCZX010000085.1:0-13338 GCA_039186735.1 Verrucomicrobiota bacterium
CCAAAAGCACCAACAACCCGGATGCCAAAACGAATCTCCGAATCCCTTGCCTGTTCATCACTCCAACCGCCAAGACTAATCTCAACAACTCAACTAGCAAGAGTTGCTCCAGTCTAGAAAGCGACCACCACCCACACAAATTTGAACTGACCTTCTCACCTCCATCACCCATCCTCAACCCATCGGCCACACATGCGCCTCCACGTCACTCACCACACCCTCTACCGCTACAGCCTCCCCGCGCGCTCAAGTATCAACGAGTTACGCCTCTCACCCGAACACACCGACCGGCAATCCCCCTCCGAAACCCGTTTCGAAATCAACCCCACCACAAAACTCTCTTCCACCCGCGACCTTTTCGGCAACCTCGTCCATCACTTCGAAGTCGAAGAAAAGCACCCCGCCCTCTCCATCACCTCCACCTCCACCGTCGAAACCCTCCCCTCATTCTCCCCTCCCGAAACCCTCCTCCATCAACCCCTCCAGAACCCCGCCGACCTCCAACTCGACGACCGTCTCCGCGACTTCCTCACCGACAGCAACTGCATCCAGCGCGACCCCCAAACCTGGCGCGAAGCCCTCGACCTCCAAGCCAACGCCACACCCACCTGGTCCGCTCTTCTCGAAAAACTCAACAACCACATCTTCCAAACCTGCCACTACCAAGAACAACACCTCCACACCATGCGCACCGCCACCCAAGTCCAACGCGAGCGCACCGGCACCTGCCAAGACTTCGCCCACCTCCTCATCTCCTACCTCCGCCTCCTCCACATCCCTGCCCGCTACACCTCCGGATACCTCTACGACCCCGGCCTCGACCACAACAATCAACCCCAACTCATCGGCTCCGGAACCACCCACGCCTGGGTCGAAGCCTTCCTCCCGGACTTCGGCTGGCTCGGCATCGACCCCACCAACAACTGCTGGGTCAACGACCACTACATCTCCCTCGCTTTTGGCCGCGACTACCACGACGTCGTCCCCATCCGTGGCTCCTTCCTCGGCGGAGGAAAGAACCGCGATCTCGAAGTCTCCATTCAAATCCACCGACTCGATCAGTCCTGAACCAGCTCTGGTCAGAAACTAACCAACTTTCCCCTTCCCCAACATCTCAGAAAAAGGGAGGAATTTTTTAAACCACTGATTTTAAATACGTTAGTTCTCTCCATTTTTCAGTTGGCACAGCCAATGCATTACATCACCCAGCAGCAAAAACAGCTGAAACAACTAACCAGAAAGAACAAAACTATGAATGACCCCATCATCACCTACCGCGGCGCTTCTGCTCACCTTTCCGAGCTTCAAAATGAGCGCGTTTCTCAGCTTGAGCAACAACAAGGAACCCGCCTCATCCAATATCGCGGAGCCACCGCCGAGCTGAACACCAACAAGACTCAGGCGAAAAAAGTCCGCACCATCTCCTACCGCGGCGCAACCGCCGAAATGGAAATCTAACAAAGTCTTCCTTCAAAAAGACCAATCAAAAGGCGACCAACACGGTCGCCTTTTTCTGTTCTAAAACGTTCCCTTTCAAATCTCTTCCCGCTACCAATTCAGGGTGATTCCCACCGACATCATCTACACCTACGCGCTCCCCCTGGCCTACATGGTATTGAGCGCCTGCGGACTCATCGTCGCCATCACATTTCTGAAATCGCTCACAGGAAAAAGCCCCCTCCTCTTTTTATTCGGAGCCGGCCTCAACTTCCTCTCTTCCATCACCCAGCTCAGCGCCTCACTTTACGAAGAATTCGTCACAGAACCGAACTACACCTTCCTCGAATACTGCTGGCTCATCATCTCCCTCGGGTTCGTAGCTGCCTACGCCTTGGAAGTCCTCGCCCTCCTCCTCATCTCATTTCAAATCCGCGCCATCATGAACCACCTCAAATTCCTAAAATCATCCAACCTACTACCCCCCTCGGCCGAACTTCCCTGACCAAACTCCCTCAAATCCACCACGAATTCCCTCGTAACATTCCCATCAACCGGGCGTAATCCTCCCAATGCGCAAACACGTCCTACTCCTCGGCCTTCTCCTTGTTCAAACCGTCCTCTCCGCCGAAAAACCCAACGTCATCATCATCTACGGCGACGACATCGGCTTTGCCGACCTCGGCGTCAACGGCGCCACCAAAATCCCCACCCCCAACCTCGACCGCCTCGCCTCCCAAGGCCTCAACTTCACCGACGGCCACTGCCCCGCCGCCACCTGCTCCGCCTCCCGCTTCACCATGCTCACCGGCATCCTCGCCCACCGCCGCGACGTCCGCATCATCTCCCCCACCTCCCCCCTCCCCATCACCACCGACGACTACACCCTCCCCAACCTCTTCCAAGACGCCGGCTACACCACCGCCGTCATCGGCAAATGGCACCTCGGCATCGGCGCCCCCGACGTCCCCGTTGACTGGAACGGCGTCGTCAAACCAGGACCCCTCGAAATCGGCTTCGATTACTCCTTCCTCCTCCCCAACACCAACGACCGCGTCCCTTGCGTCTACCTCGAAAATCACCACGTCGTCGGCCTCGACCCCAATGACCCCATCTCCATCGGCGAAAAGAAAGTCTTCCCCAACTCCACCGAATACCCCGACGGACGCAAAACCCCCGAAGCCATGACCTACTACATGAATAGTCACGGCCACAACCACACCGTCATCAACGGCATCGGCCGCATCGGCACCCAGTTCGGAGGCAAATCCGCCCTCTGGAACGACGAAACCATGGCCGACGTCTTCGTCGAAAAAACTGAAGCCTGGCTCGACAAACACATCGCCGAAAACCCCAACCAACCCTTCTTCCTCTACTTCGCCTCCCAGGACATCCACGTCCCCCGCACCCCTCACCCCCGCTTCCGGGGAAAGTCCGAACTCGGCTACCGCGGAGACGCCATGGTCCAGCTCGACTGGTCCACCGGCGAACTCATGCGCATGCTCGACAAACACAACCTCACCGAAAACACCCTCGTCATCTTCTCCTCCGACAACGGACCCGTCTACGACGACGGCTACCAAGACGGCACCATCGTCAAAACCTCCACCGAAGAAATCGACCAAGGCCACGACGGCTCCGGCCCCTACCGCGGCGGCAAATACCAAATCTACGAAGGCGGCACCCGCGTCCCCTTCATCCTCCGCTGGCCCGCCCGCATCAAACCCGGCACCTCCTCCGCCCTCGTCTCCCACACCGACTTCCTCCCCTCCTTCGCCCAGCTCCTCGACATCAAACTCCCCGCCCACGCCGCCCCCGACGCCCAAGCAAACCTCCCCGCCCTCCTCGGAGATGACCCCGAAGGCAACCCCTACCAAATCCAAGAAGCCCGCGACTACGCCCTCCGAGCCGGCAACTGGAAACTCATCCGCAACCCTCAAATCGCCGGCACCCCGCCCTACAAAAACTGGCCCGACAAAAACAAACCCACCTATGCCCTCTTCGATCTCTCCCAAGACATTTCCGAACAATCTAACGTAGCCAACAAACATCCCAAAAAAGTTGCCGAACTCGCTGCCATCCTCGAACCAATTGCACAAGGAACCCCCGTCACCAAAGCGCTCCCTCAAAAAAAAACGACTAGCGCCACCACCAAAAAACCCAACATCCTAATCCTCTACGCCGACGACCTCGGCTACGGCGACCTCCGCTGCTACAACCCTGCCAGCAAAATCCCCACCCCCCATCTCGACGCCCTTGCCGCCGACGGCCTCCTCTGCACCGACGGCCACTCATCCTCCGGCATCTGCACCCCCTCCCGCTACGCCCTCCTCACCGGTCGCTACCACTGGCGCGACTTCCACGGCATCGTCAACGCCCTTGGCCCCTCCGCCTTTTCACCCGAACGCCTCACCCTCCCCGAAATGCTCCAACAAAAAGGCTACCACACCGCCTGCATCGGCAAATGGCACCTCGGCTGGAACTGGTCCGCCCTCCACAAACCCCAAGCCCAAGCCCAAAAATTCAAAACCGATAAACGAACCATCACCTACTGGCCCCACGACCAACTCGACTGGTCCCGACCTATCCCCAACGGCCCTCTCGCCCACGGATTCGATCACTACTTCGGCGACAACGTTATCAACTTCCCCCCCTACTGTTGGATTCTAGACGACCGCGTCGTCACGATTCCCAACTCCACCTTCCTACCCGGCCAATACAAAGCCACAACCAAAGAAGGCAACTGGGAAGCCCGCCCCGGTCCCGCCATGAAAGACTGGAACTTCTACCAAGTCCTCCCCACCCTTGCCGACAGAGGCGTGAACTACGTCAAATCTCGTAAAAACAAAAAAGACCCCTTCTTCCTCTACTTCCCCTTCCCTTCCCCCCACGCCCCCATCATCCCAAACGATGAATTTGACGGCAAATCCCAGGCTGGCCCCTACGGCGACTTCGTTAACCAAACCGACCATATCTGCGGTCGCCTCATCCAAGCCCTCAAGGACACCGGCCAATACGAAAACACCATCATCCTCTTCACCGCCGACAACGGCCCGGAAAAGTACGCCTATCCCCGTGACGAACAATACAACCACTGGTCTTCCCACCCCCTCCGCGGCCTCAAACGCGATATCTACGAAGGCGGTCATCGCGTCCCCTTCATCCTCCATTGGCCCGGCCTCACCCAACCCGGCACCCAATCCCACGCCCTCATCTCCCAAATCGATCTCTTCGCCACCTTTGCCGAACTCCTTGATTGTGAACTCCCCGGGGAAAACTGCGCTGAAGACTCCCACTCCTTCCTCCCCCATCTCAAGAACCCCTCCCAAACCATCCGCTCCACCCACATTCACAACACTCGTAAAGACCACTACGCCATCCGCCACCAGGACTGGCTCCTCATCGACGGCAAAGATGGCTACTGCAGCGGCCGCAACAAAAACTTCGAAACCAAAAACAACTATCCCGCAGATAACGAACAATCCGTCGAACTCTACAACCTCAAATCCGATCTCCCCCAAAAACACAACCTCGCCTCCAAGTATCCTCAAAAAGTCCAAGAACTCCAAACCCTCCTTGACACCATCCGTGAACAAGATCACTCCCGTCCCGCTCTCGTAAAAAACGACGACGGCTTTATCCCCCTCTTCAACGGCAAGAACTTCGACGGCTGGTTCTCCGCCCGCAACAAGGATCCCGACAACTTCGGCCACTTCTCCATCAACGAAAAAGAAGAAGCCATCCACGTCTACGCGGGCTGCGAACCCAACTCCCCCCAACAAACCGACGTCATCAGCACCAAGAAAGAATTCAGCCACTTCATCCTCAAAATGGAATACAAGTGGCTGAAAAATCGCTTTGCCCCCCGCACCGATTGGGACCGCGATGCCGGCCTCCTCTTCCACTGCCACGGCGATCCCCACAAAATCTGGCCCCTCTGCATCGAAATGCAGATCGGCGAATCCCCCGGCGATAAAAAACACCAAAAAGGCTCCGGTGGCCGCTTCCACACCGGCGACCTCTTCGTCCTGGGCTACAACCTCCAAGCCACCACCTACCGCAACGGCCATCGCTACGACCCCAACGGCAAACCCGTCACCGGAAAAGGCGTCCCCACACCCCTCGGAGTTGAAAAACCCTTCGGCGAATGGAACGAAATGGAAATCCGCGTCGAGGGCGCCAAAAAAGCCACCTTCCTCCTCAACGGCGAAATCGTCCACGAAGTCTTCGACATGGCTCGCAAAACCAAGGACGGCCAAATCATCCCCCTCGAAAAAGGCCGCATCGCCATGCAAGCCGAATGGGCCGAACTCCTCTACCGCAACATTCGCATCAAGGAACTCCCCAGCCCAGAATCACATGACTAAAACGATTCTCCTGCTAACCCTCCTCTCAAGCCTATCCGGCCCAAGCTCCGCAGCCGAAGGCCGCCCCAACGTCATCGTCATGCTCACCGATGATCAGGGCTGGGCCGACATTGGCTACAACAACCCCAAAGTCTACACCCCGAACCTCGACAAACTGGCCGCCGAAGGCGCCACCTTCACCCAGCACTACGTGATGCCCCAGTGCACCCCCACGCGCATCGCCTTCTTCACCGGCCGTTACCCCGGCCGCTTCGGACCTGCCGGACTCAAAGCCACCAACGGCCCCGTCTTCCCCCACGGCACCTTCAATGTCGCCCGCCTCTTCAAGAACGCCGGCTACCACACCGCCCTCATCGGCAAGTGGCACATGGGCTGCAGCCCCGAACACGGACCGAATCATCACGGCTTCGACTACTCTTACGGGGCCCTCGCCGGCGCCGTCGGCAACTACGACCACCGCTACCGTCCCAACAACCCCTTCGAAGTCTCCTGGCACCGCAACCTCGAAATCATCCCTGGCTACGAAAATGGAACACATACCACAGACCTCGTAGCTCAAGACGCCATCCGGTTTCTCAAAAAATCACACCCGGAACCCTTCTTCCTCTTTCTCCCCTTCTTCGCCCCCCACACCCCTCTCGACGAACGCGGCGAATTCACCGATACCCCCACCCAACTCGACCCCGACAACCCTCAACGCTGGCTCAACGAAGACCACATCCCCTGGTTCCATGATCCCGATGGAAAAATTCAGCAAGAACCCGACCCCGAAAAACGCCTCTTCCTCGCCGTCCTCCATCATCTCGACCACTCCATCGGACAAATCATCGCCGCCCTCGACGAGTCCGGCCATCGCGACAACACTCTCATCCTCTTCTCATCCGACAACGGACCCCAAGTCAACTGGCCCGGCAACGCCTACCCCGACGACCTCAAACTCACCGACGCCAACCAGCCCGACACCCTCCGCGGCTCCAAAACAGACACCTGGGAAGGCGGCATCCACGTTCCCGGCTTCGCCAACTGGCCCGCCAAAATCTCTCCCGGTCTCAAACTCGACAACCCCCTCCACATCATCGACTGGCTCCCCACCCTCGCCGCCCTCACCCGCCAATCCACTCCCGCCCGCCACCACCTCGACGGCCTCAACCTCCTCCCCCTCCTCCTCCAGGAAACCACCACCCTCCCCCCACGCTCTCTCTACTGGCTCTGGAACACCAAGCCCAGCAAATGGGCTCTCCGCCACGGCGACTGGAAAATCGTCAAATCCGGCAAAGGCGAACCAAAACTCAGGGACTGGCAACTCTTCAACCTCAAAAACGACCCCTCCGAAACAACCAACCTCGCCAAAACACACCCCCACAAAGTTCAAGCCCTCCACCAACAATTCCTCATTCACCGCCACAAAGACCGCCCGAAGTAATTTCGGAAGGTTGCAAATCCACCCCACGTAGGACATCTATCTGATGTTGAAAACGCTGTCGCTTCTTCTCGCCTTCGCCTGCGCTGCCTTTGCCATTCCCGAGCCCCAATCCTTTACCCTCAACTGCAAAGCCTGCCACGCCCTCGACCAACAAATCGTCGGCCCCTCCCTCGTCGAAATCGCCAAAATCTACCGCACCGACCGCGAAACCTTTCTCAAATGGACCATCAATCCGGGCAAAAAACGCCAAGACCTCCCCGAAATGCCCGCCATGGCCCACGTCCCTGAAAAAGACCTCCACGAAATCTACCAATACATTCTCAAAGCCACCGCCGGTGTGAAAGAGAAGAAAAAAAAGCGCACCGACCCCTGGGCCAACAACCCCCACAAACTTCGCCGCCCCCGCGTCCAACGCATTTTCCTCCCCGATACCGGTCCCGCCTCCCTCTACGTCGCCCTCGCCGGACCACAACAACTCAACCTCGTCTGGGACACCACCCTCTGCCGCCTCCGCTACCTCACCTCCGGCGAACCCAACGACTGGTGGTACCTCCAGGGCAACGGCAACGCCCTCGCCGGCATCGGAAAAAGCATCTACTCCGAACACCAACCCCTCCTCGAATCCCTCAAGGACCAAAAACCCCTCTTCAAAGGCTACCGCATCAACCCGGACGGCCTCCCCACCTTCCTCTACCAACTCGGCGAAATCGAAGTAACTGAAACCATTCTTTCCCCCTCCTCCGGCACCGTCGAACGCCGCTTCAAACTCTCCGAATCACCAAACGAGGTAACCCTCGTCTTCGGAAAAAACGCCGAGAACAGCCAACTCACCACCACTTCAAAATTCCATCAACCGGACAAAACCTCCTTCAGCGTCTTTCACACCTTCTCCCAACCATGAAACTCTTCCTCACATTCCTTCTCCTCTCCTCCAGCCTCTTCTCTTTCGACTGGACTCAGCACTACGCTATCGAAGACCTCGAGATCCCTGCAAACATCGACCCGCAGGTCGGCGGCCTTGACCTCAATTCAAAAGGCCAACTCGTTGCCTGCTTCCACCGGGGCGAAGTCCTTATCTACGATGAGCCTAGTAATCATTGGAGCCTTTTTGCCACCGGTCTCCAGGAGCCCCTCGGCCTCCAAGTCGCCAAGGATGATTCCGTGATCGTCATCCAACGCGCCGAACTCACCCGTCTTGTCGATGAAGATGGCGACGGCCGGGCCGATCTCTACCAAACCCTCTGCGACGACTGGGGCATGACCGGCAACTACCACGAATTCACCTTCGGCCTCGCCGAAGATTCCCAAGGCCGCTACTACATTGGGCTCGGCACCGCCTCCAACAACGGCGGTGCCCGCCCCGAAATGCGAGGCGATTGGAACGAAACCGGTGGGCTCACCCACGATCGCTTCAAAGTCGTCCGCGGCGACTCCACACCCTGGAAAGAGCGCAAAAAAGGCACCCCCCGCATGTATGCCCGCGTCCCCTACCGCGGCTGCATCCTCCGCATCACCCCCGGAAACCGCAAAGCTGAACTCTACGCCACCGGCTTTCGCACCCCCAACGGACTCTTCGTCGATGCCCAAGACCAACTCTGGGTCGCCGACAACCAAGGAGACTGGCTCGGCTCCAGCAAACTCCACCGCGTCCAACAAAACCAATTCCATGGTCACCCCGCCTCTCTCCTCTGGGACAAAAATCCCCCCCAAACCATCCCCGCCAACCTCCCTCCATCCGAACTCGACGCCCGCAGAATCAAATCCGCCGCCTTTCTCCCCCAAGGCGACTGCTCAAACTCACCCACCGAAATGCGTGCCATTCCTGCCAACGGCACCTTCGCCCCCGTAGCCCTCGACACCCAACTCCTCATCGGCGAAATGAACCACGCCAAACTCATTCGCTACCTCCCCGACCACGTCAACAGCCAGCACCAGGGCACCGCCGTTCACTTCCTCAACACCGAACAACTGGGCATCGGCAACAACCGTATGGCCTTCTCCGCAGACAAAAAAACCCTCTACCTCGGAAAAACAAAGCTCTCTTGGGCCGGCTTCCGCGGCATCAAAAAAATCACCTACCAAGACAAACCCTTTCTCACCGCCTCCCAAGTCAAACTCACCCCCAACGGATTCCAATTCACCTTCAGCTCACCCCCCGAACCCCTCCCCAAAGACGAACCGCTCTTCATCGAATCCTACCACCTCGCCTACAACGCAAAATACGGCTCCCCCAAACACGACCTGACTGTCCAACCCGTCAAATCCGCCTCCCTCACCGGCAACACCCTTACCATCACCCTTGAAAACCCACCCCTCGCCGACCGCGTCTACGACATCCGCCTCCCCCAGCTAACCTCCAGCCAACTCGGCCCCCTCGACTCAACCCGCTACTTCTACACCGCGCATCAAGTCCACGAATGATCATTCCCCGCCACCACTGCAGCACGAACTACCCCTTCGTCACTTTCGTGACCCGACCCTCGTCAATCTCAAGATTGAACCGCTCCGGTCGATAGTCTTTTGTGACCGGAAAATACTCATCGTCCACCCGAACGATCCGATAATTCACCTCAAGTCGCTCCGCCAACGCGACGGCCTCACTGTGCGAAAGCCCCATAAACTCAGGCCGCAGCTCACTCACCGGTTCAGGAACTTCCTCCTCCTGCACGACCTTCGTTCCAGGCTCGCAACTCACCAAAGCCCAAACCACAAAAAAGCCGCACAGAGCGAAACCCGTGCGGCTCAGAATCTTCACCGGTAACTGAAATTAAAGTTCGTTGTTTTCAGCAGCTCCGCTGACGAGGACTTTCATCGTCGGAATCGTACCCAGATGCGGCTCTCCCGTGCCACCTTGCGCCGTTGCTCGGCTCAAAACCGCTTTCGGCACAATCCCGCAACAATCGGGTGCTGGACAAAAAATCGTTCCACAATCTCCACAAGGCACATACTCACGAACCGTCTTCACGACCGGGCGCTTGACCGTAATCGTCTCAGTCGTCACCCCACCTTTGGGACCAGCCTTGCCTTCAACAACCACCTGCTCCTCAACATATTCCGTCACTTGCTTCTCCACATAACGATCCGTTTCACAACCGGCGTTAGCAAAGGACTGACGATTGTTGCAACCCTTGTTTTCCCCACAAAGTCCAATGCCGCAGCAGGACGAGAAAGCAACAAGAACAAAGGCGGAAGCGATAAACAAAAAGGCGTGTTTCATGGTGTGCTCCGCATCCTAGAAAACCTCTAGGGGGATGCAACCAAAATCCTAGCGACGTAAGCCTCAGAGCTTAGGCGATTTCCAGAACTTTTTCCACAACCCGCCGTGGATTGGGCAATTGCTCATCCTCAATATGCGGCGAATAAATCGCTGGCGCATCAATCGTGCACACCCGCTTCACCGGCGCATCCAACTCATCAAATGCGTGCTCCTGAATAATCGTCGCAATCTGAGACGAGACCCCGTTGAACGGCTTCGACTCATCCACCAGCACCACCCGATTGGTCTTCGCAACCGTCTTCAGAATCGCATCTTGGTCGAGCGGTCGAATGGAACGCAAATCCAAGACCTCCGCCGAAATGTTGTGCTCACTCTGCAAAGTCTCCGCCGCCTCGAGGGCGTGAAGAACACTTCGACCATGAGCAATCAAAGAAATATCAGAACCTTCGCGCTTCACCTCTGCCTGACCGAGGGGAATCGTAAAGTCACCCGCGGAAGCATCCGGCACCTCTCCCATGTCCCCGTAAAGTCGCGTATTCTCCATCACGTAAACGGGGTCGTTGTCGCGAATAGCAGACTTCATCAACCCCTTCGCATCCGCTGGCGTCGCTGGCACCACCACTTTCAAGCCGGGAAATGCGGCGAACAAACC
Source organism: Verrucomicrobiota bacterium (assembly GCA_039186735.1). Lineage (GTDB taxonomy): Bacteria > Verrucomicrobiota > Verrucomicrobiia > Verrucomicrobiales > Akkermansiaceae > Roseibacillus. The sequence continues at coordinate 11,097 of JBCCZX010000085.1, forward strand.
CTCCGGGCAATGCGAGTGCGTCGCTCCCACATTGGTCCCCCCGTTGGCTGGCCCTCGCACCACGATTGGCACGTTAATCAATCCTCCGGACATATAACGCACACAAGCCGCGTTGTTCACCAGCTGGTCAAAAGCAACAGAATGGAAGGACCAAAACATGAGCTCCATCACAGGCCGGACACCCAGCATGGACGCACCAATCCCCATTCCCATAAAACCAGCCTCGGAAATCGGCGTGTCGACAACCCTCTTGTCACCCCACTTCTCCCAAAGTCCCTCCGTAACCTTATAAGCCCCATTATATTGGGCCACCTCTTCACCCATCAGGACAACATTTTCATCCCGCGCAAGTTCCTCATCAAGAGCTTCGCGAATCGCATGACGATAAAGCATTTCTGGCATAATCAGTAAGAGTCTAAGGTTAGTCCGTGAAGAAGTGCCGTCCCACCCGGCTGGCTTCCGTGTTGTTGTCTGTCTCCCAATAAACATCATCCATGATGTCGTCGACTGTTGGAGCGGGCGACTGCTCCGCATACTCCGATGAGGCCTTCGCCTCTTGTGTCGCTTCCTTCCCAATTTGCTTGGCCTCCTCCGCAGTCAAGAGACCCTCCGCAATCAAACGTTGCTCCCACAAATTGATCGGATCATGCTCATCCTTGTATCGCTGAATCTCCTCAGGCGTCCGATATTTCTTCGCATTCGCATCCGCAACACTATGCCCATAGTAGCGGTAAGTCTGTATCTCGAGAAGCGTCGGGCGGGACTCCTTTTTCGCGCGCTCCATCGCAATCTGAATCTTAGCCCGCAACTCGTAGACATCCTCTCCATTCACAAGATCCCACTCCATGTCGTAACCCTCAGCCCGTTGCGCGAGACATCCTCGGTAAGCGCTTGAACGCCTCTGGGAAGTTCCCATCGAGTAACCATTGTTCTCAATGATGAAAATTGCCGGTAACTCAAAAAGCGAAGCCAAATTCAAACTCTCATGAAAAGCACCCTGATTCACCGCTCCATCGCCCAAAAACGTCATCGAGCAGCCTTCCAAACCCTTGTATTTCAAACCATAAGCCAAACCCAAGCCCAGAGGTGTTTGACCCGCAACAATTCCATGCCCGCCCCAATAATTTTTATCCGGCGCGAAAAAGTGCATCGATCCCCCCTTACCTTTCGAGCACCCCGTTGCCTTACCAAAAAGCTCAGCCATACACTCATTCATCGACATCCCTACCGCAAGCGAATGCCCGTGGCACCGGTATGCCGTAATCAGATGATCATGCGGCCCAATCAACGAGGCGCAGGCAGTCGCTACGCTCTCTTGACCGCTGTAGAGATGCAAAAAGCCCCCCATCTTCCCTCCTGCTTGATAATTCTGAAGCGAAACCGTCTCAAACCGACGAATCCGGACCATGTCCCGATAAATCTTCAGCTTATCCTCGGCAGTCAGGTCTTTGTTGATTGGCGAACCCGAAAAATCGAGCCCACCAACGCGCGGTTCAGATGATGCGGTCATGAGGTCGGCAAGGCCTTAACCCCTTCAGTCCCGACGGGCAAGCCACGTTTGAGGTCTAGCTCACTCCAGCAACCGCCGGCTCGGCCACAATCTTCGCTCGCGGCTTCGCCACCAAAACCAAGAAAACGCTTGTGAACAAGAGTGTTGCGACGGCTTCGGTGCGCAAGAAAGCCCAGGTCGGAACAGCATCACTCGGCAAGCCCAGCCAAAGTGCCTGCCAGAAACCGTCGACATTCAAGGAATAGCGGCCACTGAAAAGCCAACTCACTGTATTCGTTAAACAATGAAAAATAGCCGCACTTCCCAGTGCTCCTCCAAGGATGGTCAACCTCGACTGACCCGAATGGAAAAAACGCCCCCAAACCACAACCACCGCATAAGCCACGAGCGGCATAAAAATCCACCAAGCAGGACCGTAGAGAAAAATCGTCGAGAGAATGTAGCCTGCAAACGGCAACCACAACCAACGACTCATTCGATAAACCGAGAAGCAGAAGAAGAGAGCCAAATAAGGCTGAAACTGATTGATTTCCAATTCTTTAGCTGAAATTCGAAGCGCGAATAACCCAGCCATCACTGCCACGATAATCCAAACGGCTCGTTCCTGCTTCATGAATCAAGCCTACCAGAAGTCCTCACTATGACCAGTGAGTTCTCACTCAGCGAACACTTACTACCTTTCTAGTAAAACATCAAAGTTTCACGTGGAACATTTCTAGAATTGTGGGATGC
>JBCCZX010000086.1:0-13334 GCA_039186735.1 Verrucomicrobiota bacterium
CCAACCCAAGATAACTCTCCTCCCCGTCCCCCCACGCCAAAGCCAGTTCCGCCCCCATCACAACCGCGTTGGTCAGCACAATCGCACTCATCATCTCAATTTCTTGCAGTCCCAAGCTCTCCCACCAAACTTCCCGCTGGCAATCCCAATCAACTCGCGCATCTTCAAAAACGCTCACACCTCGCCTCGCATGCTGCTGCGTCAAATCCTAATCACCACCATCGTCACCACCACCGCTCTTGCCCAGAGCTCCGGCCCCCGCGTATCCACCCCTTCTAGCCGCACCAACGCAGGCCCCAAATACGACTGGCACCTCGGCATCACCGCCACCATCTTTTGGATCGGCGAACAACCCACCCAAAACAACCCCACCCCCAACTGCAAATCCTCCTGGGACACCCGCTGGCAACAAAACTACGGCGGCTACGACAACCCCAAAAAATCCGCCCGCCGCGGCTACCTCCCCGCCAAATTCACCCCCAAACTCAACCCCTTCTACATCGCCCTCCCCTACAACGACCTCATCGACCACCGCCGCCACAAACCCGAAGCCGCCCGCGTCATCCCCTGGTTCAAAGCCTACAACCCCCGCCCCGGCCAAACCGTCTGCCGCGGCAAATGGGTCCAAATCGTCCGCAACAAAACCGTCTGCTACGCCCAATGGGAAGACTGCGGACCCTTCCTCACCACCGACTGGGAATACGTCTTCAAAAACAAAGCCCCCCGAAACACCAAAAACCAGGGCGCCGGCATCGACATCTCACCCGCCGTCCGCGACTTCATGAACATCAAATCCGGCGACAAAGTCCACTGGCGCTTCGTCGAATACACCCAGGTCCCCCCCGGCCCTTGGCGCCGCTACGGCTCCAACAACCCTTTTATCAACCCCAAGGCTCGCATCGCCCACACCCTCGACCCTCGTCAACGCGAATACCTCCAGCGCCTCTACGACCAACGTCGTAGATAAACTCCACTCACTTTCGCTAGCAATCAAAACCACAACTTTGCGCCTTGGCGTCTTCGCGCGAGAACACCGAAAGAGAAAACTCACTCCACAATCACCGGCGTCCCCAACGGCGCATTCTCATAATACACCTCCGCCATCCTCGCCGGCAAACGCACACATCCCGCCGACGCCGGATACCCCGGCAAATGCCCCGCATGCATCCCAATCGCACCGTTAAACCGCAAAAAATGATCCATCGGCGCATGCTCAAACACCTCTCCCGGCCCCGCCCGATGCTTCCGCGTATCCGCATTCGCATTCACCACCTCCCCCGTCGTCGTGTTCCGAATCACCCCGTAAAGCGACGACTTATGGTCCGGACTCTTCTGCGTCACCTTGAACGTCCCTCGCGGCGTCTTCTTCCCCTCCCGACCCGTCGAAATCGGCGAAGACCCCACCAACTGCTCCCCCTTGTAAAAATACGCCCGCTGCTCCTTGATATTGATCCGAACCAAAGGCGCACCCTCCACCCCCTCCCCATCCCAAAATGACGACGCCTCCGTCGGATTCACCGTCTCACCAACCGCCGACGTCCGCACCCCCGCCAAATACCCCGATCCCGGCTGCCCTCCCGCCGTCTCCTCATACGGAACACACTGCGTGAGCGCAAAACAACCAATCGCAAAAAGAAACGAAATCGCTTTCATGGGGACCCGATCGATAACCCATTTCCCCCCACCTTTCAACCCGTCCTTGTGCCGCACCAAGAACATGGTATTTCCCCTCCCCACTCATGCCAAACTACGACTACCGCTGCGAAAAATGCAACCAAACCATCGAAGTCTTCCAAAGCATGAACGACGACAAGCTCACCAACTGCCCCCTCGACGACTGCGACGGCCCCGTCAAACGACTCCTCGGTACCGGCGCCGGCCTCATTTTCAAGGGAGGCGGATTCTACGAAACCGACTACCGCTCCTCCTCCTACAAAGAAGGCGCCAAAAAAGACCAAGAAGCCTCCTCACCCAAAAAAGAATCCTCTGATTCAAAACCCTCCTCCCCCTCCAAACCCGCCTCCTCCGATTCGAAGAAAGCCGACTAACCGCTTTCGAGTTCCCGTCCCCCCGCTCATCTGCTAACGATTTCCCCTCATGTCGGATCGCTCCAAACGCCTTCAATCCTCGGTCATCCTCTTCGCCCTCATCCTCCTCATCTTCCTCGCCACCGCCATCGGACTCTCCTTCCTCCCCCAAGACCTCTCCGACCTCGAAGGCCGCACCGAAAATGGCCAGGCCGATGGCACCTCCCGCAACCTCGAACGCGTCCTCGAAAACGCCGCCAACCAAAACATCGCCGTCCGCCTCACCGAAGAAGAAATCAACCAGTGGATCGCACAAAAAGTCGCCGGCTCCCAAACCGGCCCTCTCACCAACAACGTCCTCTACCGCGGCGCCTGGGTCCGCCTCAAAGACGACTCCCTCGACCTCATCTTCGAACGCACCGCCTTCGGCCGCCCCCACACCGTCGCCATGAACATCACCATCGAACAAACCCTCGAAGGCAACAACCGCGTCAACAGCCAAATCAAACCCCAGGGCGGCCGCCTCGGACAAATGCCCGTCCCCCAGGGCTACCTCCTCCTCGTCATGAACAGCTACCACAAACTCGCCGCCGCCCTCTCCCCCGAAACCAAAGCCCTCCACACCATCCTCACCTCCGGCTCCACCATCTCCCTCACCGACGGCACCGTCACCTTCCAACCCCGCGACGAAGTCTCGCTCGACAACTTCTAACAACCCATGTGGATCGCCGCCCTCGCCTCCGCCCTCCTCGTCAACTTCGAGGTCGCTCCCGACCGTACCATCTCCGCCGACGAACAAGTGATCATCATCGGCCCAGACCTCGGCACCCGCGCCGCTGCCCTCAGCGTCGTCTCCGAAATGCGCGACGAACTCCGCCTCGCCGTCGATAAAGAAGCCGACGAAGGCAACAACCAAGTCCGCCCCCTCAACCACCTCCTCGTCCTCGAACTCTTCGGCCAACCCGGCGACCCCGCCCCCCCACGACTCTACTCCCGCCGCATCCGTCCCGTCGAAGGACTCGACCAACTCCGCTTCGAACTCAACATCCACCTCGCCCGTGGCCTCGACCGCAACGCCCTTCGCCGCGAAGTCCTCACCTGCCTCCTCCTCGACCTCGGCCTCAAAACCAACCTCCTCCCCGACCAACAATTCAACACCCCCCCCTGGCTCATCGAAGGACTCCTCGAACGCCTCGCCTGGCGCAAACGCGAAGCCGACCGTGGCCTCTACAAATCCCTCTACCGCCGTGGGGCCATCTTCGAAGTCGAAGACATCCTCACCCAAAAAAACCCCGCCCAACTCAACGCCGCCGAACGCACCGCCTTCCGCATCTCCTCCGGGGCCCTCGTCATGGCCATGCTCCGCCAGGAGCGCGGCCGCGAATCCTTCACCAAATTCCTCGAACAAATCGCCACCTTCGAAGGAGAACCCATCCTCCTCCTCCGCCAACACTTCCCCGAAACCGCCCTCTCCGAAAACAGCCTCGCCAAATGGTGGGCCCTCCAACTCGAAAACCTCACCCAGGACTTCGTCACCGAAACCCTCGACCTCCTCACCACCGAAACCGCCCTCCAAAACGCCCTCCGCGGCACCATCGACGACGAAGAAGGCAACCCCCTCTCCTTCCAACTCGAAAACTACCACCCCATCCTCGAACTCGAAGAAGACCAACGCCTCCTCCTCCTCTCCCAACTGAGCGAACAACTCGGCCTCCTCTCCTACCGCTGCTTCCCCTCCTGCCGACCCCTCATCCTCGAATACGCCAAAATCCTCCAAACCCTCGCCAAAGGCCAAGACGACAACCTCACCGCCCGCTTCACCATCCTCCGCGAAGAACGCGAACTCTTCCAAAACATCGGCCTCCGCACCCGCGACTACCTCGACTGGTTCCAAATCTCCACCGCCACCGAACTCTCCGGCGACTTCAACGACTACCTCTCCATCAAAGCCGAACTCGACCAACGCCCCACCCAACAACTTGGCCCCATCGAATCCTACCTCGAATCCATCCAAAAACTCTACGAATAGACTACTTTCCCAAAGTCTCCCCCGCCTGCCTTACAAACTCCCTCCCCTTTTCGAATAGCCCTTCTCCTCAACCACGCTTAAATCATGCCATGGAAGTCTTGGAACAACTCGGCGTCGCCCTCGGATTCGCCTCCCTCGCCGGCATCAACCTCTACCTGACCACCCTCGTCGCCAGCCTCGCCATCCACTTCAACTGGCTCACCCTCTCCGACAAATACGACCAACTCGCCGTCCTCGGCGACCCCTGGATCATCGGCGTCTCCGGCACCCTCTTCGCCCTCGAATTCTTCGCCGACAAAATCCCCTGGGTCGACTCCACCTGGGACGTTCTTCACACCCTCATCCGCCCCGTCGGCGGCGTCCTCCTCGCCCTCGCCGCCCTCGGCCAACTCGACCCCACCATCTCCGTCATCGCCGGCCTCCTCGCCGGAAGCGCCACCCTCACCACCCACCTCGCCAAATCCGGCACCCGCGCCGTCATCAACCTCTCCCCCGAACCCGTCTCCAACATCACCGCCTCCACTGCCGAAGATGGCCTCGTCCTCGGCGGCCTCGGCCTCATGGCCCTCGCCCCCGTCGCCTCCTTCTTCGTCTTCCTCGGCCTCATCATCCTCGCCGCCTGGCTCGTCTGGAAAACCAGTGGCTTCCTCCAACGCAGCTTCCAACGCCTCCGCAACCGCCACACCCAGACCGAGGCCGAAGCCTAGAGCACTTTAAATAGAGATGTATCCGATGGAGCGAGAAAATTTGCATTCCAACAAGGCGTTGCGAAGGAATTGGTCGAGACCAGTGACTGAGCAAGAACGCAGTTGGAATGCAAATTTTCCGCTTCCGCAAGCTCCCACGGCGAAGCCGCAATCCCTTAATCCCCAAATTTTCATCGGCTACAGGTCGATTTAAATTGCTCTAATCGAGCGTCTCCACCAACCACCGCGTAAGCGCACCATGCGACTCCGCACGATAGCGCCACGCCGCTAGCCCCAACTGCAATCCCGTGGAAATATTCTCCGGCAAATCATCCACATAAATCGTCTCCGCCGGATTCAAATCATACTTCTCAAACGCGTGATGATAAATCGCCGGATCCGGTTTGATCGCCCCCACCTCATGCGAAAACACCCGCCCCTCAAACATCTCAAACACCTCCCCATACTTCGGCAAAAAATAATCCACATGCATCGCATTCGTGTTCGAAAACAACACCAACTTCAAACCCCGCGACTTCAACCCCCGCAACGTCTCCCACATCGGTATGTTCGGCTCGAAAATATCATTCCACGCCTCCAAAAACTCCCCCGGCTCACCCTCAAACTGCAACTTCTCCGACGCCCACTTCACAAACGCCCCCGGCTCCATCCCCCCCGACTCCAAATCATCCTTCTTCTCCAACAACGACTCCACCCGCTTCAACGGATCCGCCAAGTTCTCCGGCACCAAACGCGTCAACGTCGACACAAAATCCACGTTCAAAATCACGTTGCCAATATCAATGAGGGCTGCTTTCACAAATTTCAGGCTCAGGTTCTTTCTCTAACTGATTGAGCACAAAGTGGGCCGCCGTCGCCGCCGAATGCGGGCGCGAACACTTTGCCAGATTCTGCTTCCAACGCTTCCACTCCGCCCCCTCATTGGCAAGCAGACTCGCCAGCCGCGCCCGCAAACGCTGCGGCGAATCCGCCAAATCACCCCCCCCAATCCGCCTCAACAACTCCAAATTCCCCTCCTCCTGCCCCGGCACCAAATGATGGATCAACATCGGCGTACACGCCGCAATACACTCATGCGTCGTCGCCCCCCCCGCCTTCCCAATCGCCAAATGATGCGAACACAAATACTGCGGAATCCGCCGCGACCACCCCAACACTCGCACCCGCCCCGGATACTTCCGGCTCAACCGCTGCGCACTCCGGTACAACCTCCGGAAATTCCTCCCCAAAATAATCGTCAGCTTCGTATTCTGCTGCTCCAACACCGGCCTCCCCACCCCGTGAATCTGCGGCTTCCGCGCCGTCGCAAAATACAACACCTTGAACGGCTCCACCCCGTCCCGATCCCTCAAAGGCTCCAATCGCTGAAAAATCGGATTCACCGGAAACCCCGTCTCCACCACCTTCCCTCCCGGTAACCCCGCATCTAACATCACCTTCCGCGTGTGCCCATCCGTCACCATCCAATAATCCGTCGGCGCCTGCAGCCACGCGTTATTGATCTCGATCGAATCCGTTACCACCGTGAACACCTTCCCCTCCCACTCCCCACGCTCCCGCAAACGGCCTAGGAAATACGGATACAAGGGATACGTCGTCACCACCGCCTCCGGCTGATACTCCGCAATCGTCTTCGCCAACGCCACCTCCGGCTTCCGCATAAACTCAAACTTCTCCTTCGTGAAATCACGCCGCTCCGTCCCCCGGTAAAACCAATCCCACAACAACGGCGAACGCGTCGTCAAAACCCGGTAACCATGTCGCAAACCCTGATTCAATTTCGGCGCCCCCACCGCACACGGATCCGCCACCTCCACCTCCGCTTTTCCCTCCAAGGCAGACGCCAACCCCCTGGCTGCACTATTGTGACCATCTCCATAACCAGCCGTCACGATCAGTATGCGCGCTCCCTCTCCCTTCACCGGACTGGCGAACTTACAAAAGTAGAGGGGTTGCATCGAAGCCGAATCTCCGACATTGTGCCGACAGAATGGACCCCAAGGATCCTGATAATAAGGAAATCCCCCAACTCCGCGTGGTCGATGACGAACCCGGGATCACCCGCCTCGAAACCGAAAAAACCTCCCCGCCTCCCCATCGCTTCGGAAACAAAAATCACCGCCTCGCCGACGTCAAACACCACCCCTCAGAACTCGTCGGCAGCCCCCAGGAAGTCCTCCAATCCACCCCCGAATACGAACCCGGCTCCACCTACACCTCCCCCCGCATCACCATCCCGCCCGGCTTTCTCATCCTCTTCGCCCTCATTTTCATCGCCCTCGGCATCTCGGGTATCGCCCTCCTCATCGCATCCTCATCCGGCGAAGCCAACCAAATCCGCGAAAAAGTAGAAATCAACTTCTCCAAGCGCGAACTCGAACGCAAAGAAGCACGTCGCATCCTCTCGACCCTCGAAGAAGCCACCAAAGGCTACCTCGGCGCAAAGACCGTCGAAGAAAAAGCACGCTTCGTTCGCCAGCCCGAACGAGTCATCCCCCTCATGCACGACTACTACAAGTCTCGTCTCTTAATACCCCGATACGACGTCTCCATCATCTCACAATCACCCCTCGATATCGAAAACCAATCCTTCATCATCGTCCTCCTGAAGAACGAAGACGGTCGCACCTTCAACCTCCTCACCGAATTCAACGAAGACAAAATCCTCTTCGATTGGGAATCCGAAGTCTGCTACCAACCCATGAAAGTCGAAGACTTCATCGCACAAAAACCCACCCAACCCATCCTCTTCCGTGTTTTTGTCAAACCGGACAACCACTACACCCACCAATTCGCCGACTCGGACAAATTCCAATCCCTTCTCATCAGCTTTCGTGACTCCCACGAATACCTCTTCGCCTACGTGGATCGGAACGACCCCTTCGCCGAAGATCTCCGCCTCCACATCCTCAAGTCGCAAAACCTCAGCACCAAGAGCCCCATTCCTGTCGTCCTCAAACTCGCTTACCCGCCCTCACCAAAACACGAACGCCTCGTGCACGTCGAAGATTACGTTGCCCCCCGCTGGATCCTTCTAGACAATCAATCTCAATGAGTAACCCCCCCGACAAACCCCCAACACTCAAACCCGGTGGCTCCGAAGGCGGCGAAGGCCTCTTCTTCCTCGGCGGCGGACTCGCCCTCCTCGGCATCGGCCTCTACCTCCTCCTCGACTCCGTTCGCGTCGTCTCCGGCGACTTCGGTGCCCTCTCTGGCATGTTTCACCGCCGCGGCATGGGCCAAACCACCTCCATGGGCATCATCTTCATCCCCTTCCTCATCGGCGCCGCCATCCTCTTCTACGACGCCGCCAAAAAATGGGCCTGGTGGCTCGCCGGTGCCGGACTCCTCGCCATCATCATCGAAATCTTCAGTCGCATCAGCTTCGTCATGAACATGAAAACCACCCACCTCCTCCTCATCCTCATCATGATCGCCGCTGGCGCCGGCCTCCTCGCCAAAGCCTACCAAACCCAACGCCACAAATAACCCACCCCCCCATCACAACCGCCAGCTCTCCACTTCCCACCTCTGTCTCCCAACAAAAACCCGAAACAGACTCCGCGCCTTTGCCTCTTCGCGCGAGTCCAAAAAAAAGGACTCCGCACCACCGGGCACGAAGTCCATGCAATCACCGCACCCGGAGTATTCCGGGCACGAGAAAATTAGTAACGATAGTGCTCCGTCTTATACGGACCATCCACCGGCACACTAATGTAATCCGCCTGCTCCTGCGTGAGCTTCGTCAACCGACATCCAATCTTGTCGAGGTGGAGTCGCGCCACTTCCTCATCCAACTCCTTCGGCAAAACCTCCACCCCAATCTCACGAGTCTCACGCGTCTTCCACAACTCAATCTGAGCCAAAGACTGGTTGGTGAAGCTATTCGACATCACAAAACTCGGATGACCGGTCGCACAACCGAGGTTCACCAAACGACCCTCCGCCAACATGTAGATACTGTTGCCACCCGGGAACGTATACTTATCCACCTGCGGCTTAATGTTGGTCTTGGTCACATCCCCGGCTGCATCGAGCTTCTCCATTTCAATCTCATTATCGAAATGTCCGATGTTACACACAATCGCCTGATCCTTCATCTGGCGCATGTGCTCAAGAGTGATAATCCCGAAGTTGCCCGTCGTGGTCACATAAATATCTCCCCAACCCAGGGTATCTTCGATCGTCAAGACCCGGAAGCCTTCCATCGCCGCCTGCAACGCACAAATCGGATCCACCTCCGTCACCACCACTTGCGCACCCTGGGCTCGCAACGCCTGCGCGCAACCCTTGCCCACATCACCATAACCACAAACCACACCCACCTTACCGGAAATCATCACGTCCGTCGCCCGCTTGATGCCATCCACCAGCGACTCCCGGCAGCCGTAAAGATTATCAAACTTCGACTTCGTGACCGAATCGTTCACATTGATCGTCGGAATCAACAAATTGCCCTCCTCATGCATCTTGTAGAGGCGGTGCACACCCGTAGTCGTCTCTTCGGAAACACCCTTCAGCTCCGGAATCATCTCATGGAAAACCCCCGGACGCTCCTTCGCAATATTCTTCAAAAGGTCCTTGATCACCTGCTCCTCCTGGCTGCCCGCCGGAGTGTTCACCCAGTCATCGCCGTTCTCCATCTCATAACCCTTGTGCAATAGAAGGGTCGCATCCCCGCCATCATCCACAATCAACTGCGGCCCGAGACCACCGGGAAACTGCAACGCCTGCCAGGTGCACCACCAGTACTCTTCAAGCGTCTCGCCCTTCCAGGCAAAGACCGGCACCCCCGCCGCCGCCATCGCTGCCGCCGCATGATCCTGCGTCGAAAAGATATTGCACGACACCCAGCGCACATCCGCTCCAAGGTCCCGAAGCGTCTCAATCAGAACCGCCGTCTGAATCGTCATGTGCAACGAACCCATCACCCGCACCCCTTCCAAGGGTTTCTCAGGACCATACTTTTCTCGCGTCGCCATCAACCCGGGCATCTCATGCTCCGCAATTTCAATCTCCTTGCGCCCAAAGTCCGCCAGACCGATATCCTTTACCTTGTAGTCTTCACTCATCTTAAATCGTTTTTCTTTTCTCTAAATTTGCAACCTCTGAAGCCTTACGCACCCACTGCGCTCTTCAGCTCCTCCACCTTGTTCTTCTCTTCCCAAGGTAAACCCGCATCCTCACGTCCGAAGTGTCCGTAGTTCGTCGACTTCGAATAGATCGGACGCAGCAAATCCATCTGCGAAACAATATCCGCGGGCTTGAACGAAAAGACCTCTTGAACCGCCTTCTCAATCTTCGCCTCATCCACGGCATTCGTTCCAAAGGTATCCACCGTCAAACTCACCGGATGCGGGTGACCGATCGCGTAAGCCGTCTGCAACTCACACTCCGTTGCCAATCCCGCCGCCACAATATTCTTCGCCACCCAACGGCACATGTAAGCCGCCGAACGATCCACCTTCGAAGGATCCTTCCCTGAAAAAGCTCCCCCACCGTGGCGACCCATTCCTCCGTAGGTATCGACAATGATCTTCCGACCCGTCAAACCCGCATCCCCTTCCGGACCACCAATAATAAACAAACCCGTCGGGTTGATCAAAAACTCGGTCTCGTCCGTCAACAAATCAGCCGGAAGAACCTTCTCAATCAAATCCTTCTGCAACACGTCACGAATCTCCGGCGTCGTGATCTCCGCCGCGTGCATTGTCGAAACCACCACCGCCGTAATCCGGCTCGCCTTGCCATCCACATACTCAATCGACACCTGCGTCTTCGAGTCCGGACGCAACCAGGTGTGCACCCGATCCTTCCGCAACTTCGTCAAAGCCTCACCCAACTTATGCGAATAAAGCACCGGCGCCGGCATCAGCTCCGGCGTCTCCGCATTCGCATATCCAAACATAATCCCCTGGTCTCCCGCCCCCTGCTCCTCGGTATCCTTGTTCTCCGCTGCCGCCGCATCCACCCCCTGCGCAATGTCCGGAGACTGGCGACCCAGCAAATTCATAAAAAATGCCCCCTTCTCGAACTTACATGTGTAGCTGTAATCCGTCCCCTCTGCATAATCCTCATCGTATCCAATCTCCTTGATCGCATCCCGCACCACCGTGCCGTAGTCGAATTCTGCCGCCGTCGTAATCTCGCCGGCCAAACCCACGATATTATCCTTCACAAAAGTCTCACAGGCCACCCGGCTCGACGTATCTTGTTGAAAACAAGCATCCAAAACCGCATCAGATACGGTATCACACACTTTATCAGGATGTCCTTCGGTCACCGACTCAGATGAAAAAATAAAGGTCTTGGCCATTTCTCGTTTGATTTGATATCAACGAATCACGATTCGTTGATGCGTTTCATACCGACCACAAGCCATGGCGTCAATCCTCAACTCCCTCAAACTACTCGCCGACCCCACGCGGCTTCGTATCGTCCTTCTCCTGAGCCGCGAATCCCTGAACGTCGCCGAACTCCAGGAAATCCTCGCCATGGGCCAGTCCCGCATCTCCACCCAACTCTCCCAGCTCAAAAAAGAAGGCCTCCTCACCGACACCCGCTCCGGCAAATCCAACATCTACCACGCCACCCTCGACCACCAACTCCTCGAACTCGCCAAAACCGCCGCCAGGGAAATCCCTGAACACAAGGACGACCTCCTGACCCTCAAACACATCCTCCGCAAACGCAAAGACACCACCCGCGCCTACTTCGACCAACTCGCCGGCAATTTCGGCAAAAACTACGTCCCCGGCCGCTCCTGGAAAGCCCTCGCCGAAGCCTTCCTCAAAATCCACTCCTTCCACACCGTCGCCGACCTCGGAGCCGGTGAAGGCACTCTCTCCCAACTCCTCGCCCAACGTGCCCGACACGTCATCGCCATCGACTCCTCCGAAAAAATGGTCGCCTTCGGCCAATCCCTCGCCAAAAACCACCAACTCCCCAACCTCGACTTCCGCCTCGGCGAAATTGAAAAAATCCCCATCGACTCCGAATCCGTCGACCTCGCCATCTTCTCCCAAGCCCTCCACCACGCCAACGACCCCGCCACCGCCCTCCTCGAAGCCCACCGCATCCTCAAACCCGGCGGTCTCCTCCTCATCCTCGACCTCCTCCAACACTCCTTCGAACAAGCCCGCGAACTCTATCACGACCGCCACCTCGGCTTCTCCGAAGCCCAACTCGGCAACCTCCTCGAAACCACTCGCTTCACTAAAATTACGACCTCCATCGTAGACCGCGAAGACCAACCCCCCCACTTCCAAACCCTCCTCGCAACGGCTCTAAAATAACTTTAAAGTTAAAGCTGTGGGAGCGCGGGGCCAAACTCTTCAGAGCGGGGCGAACTAGGAACGCTGTCCGCGCTTCCCACCAGCGTCTTGTTGGCGCTTTTTAGTACGGAGGCGTTGGTAAACGTGGATTCTGGGAATGAAGATTCCTCCACGCTCGGAAAAACTTACTGCGTGATTTCCATTGGTCATCCGCATTCCACCAGAGTTCCTGTGAATCGGAATCATAGATCACTATCGCTTCTCCTTCTTCCGCCACGAATGCGATTGCCGCAAAACGGGAATCTGAGGTGACAGCGGTCTCGCTATGCCGAGTAGGATCCAGGCTCCAATCAATGTATTTCCATTCCTGTAGCACATCATCTGCTCCCTGAACTCTAGCGTAGTAAGTGTAGGAAATGTCACCATCGTATGCTCTTCCTATACACAACTTACCTACGTCAGCTTCGACCTCGCCAATCACAGTCTTCCACAGAGATGGCCCAAGCATAAGGTAAAGTCCGAACCAACCGAGACCGAGGGCCAAGGCAACGCTTCCGATAATCCCGATCCCACAGCCTGCGATCTTCACCGACTCTCGCCTGGATAGTGATGGTACTAAGGAACTCGCCATGGCTCAACGTAATCTGGTTTCTGTCGCCAACAGTTTATTGTACCGCAGTCTCTAGGTCACTACATTTAGTGACAAGTCTCTAAACCTAGTGACTTGTCTCTGGTCAAAAACCGTATGAACTATGATACGTTGACTTTCGATCGTGTAGTAGATGGCGAAGGACGAACGGATGACCAATTTTCGCCGAAACTTCCCATTGTAAACCGGCCCAATTTCTGGATGGGCTTCCATTGCTCGCTACGCGGAATCAATTTTACGATGCAGCAAATCTCCGTGCCTTTCGTAGGCATGGAGAAAGTCACTCTCTGCCGCGAGGAGGAAAACGATCTCCATCAACTTTTACCAAGTTTTGACTGAATACTTTCCCACGAAACCACTTTCGTCGGGTTAGCAAGATACTCCTGATGCCTTTCTTCGAGCATCCTGACAACAGAATCCTCGATAGGTAGTCCTTCCTTGCTGGACTCAAGCTCTTCCCACAACTCACTCGCAAGAATATACTTTTCCCGAGGAGTCAGCTTGGCCAAGGCGGGAATCGTTTCCGCAATCATTACAAAGAGCTGCTTCTAAGTTCCCACAAAATCAAGATCTCATAAGATCCTCCAACCACTCCTCCAGCTCCTCCATCCACCCCACCGCAGACCCGCGGCCCGCCCCACCAGACCA
>JBCCZX010000087.1:0-13293 GCA_039186735.1 Verrucomicrobiota bacterium
CTGTAAAACCACCCCAGCCCCAGCCCCAGCCCCAGCCCCAGCCACATCCACAGCCACAGCCACAGCCACAGCCACAGAACTGCAAACTCAAAAACTCACCCCCACCCTGCAACGAGAAAATCTGCGCAAAAATCCGAGTTCATCTGCGTGAGAACCCACAGCATCCCGCCACTGCAAAAGCTCTCCTCTCTCCGTTCCCTCCTGTTAAAAAAAACAAAGCCACCAGCCACCAGACAAGCTTCGCGCCTTTGCGTCTTCGCGCGACTCAAAGCAAAAACATCGACTCAAAAACCTCCGCATCTCGGCGCGAGGCTCGAAAAACTCGTAACCGCCACGCTTCACCCCACCTCCACCACCAGCGCCACCTCGACACAAACCCCCAGAGGCAAACTCGCCACCCCCACCGCCGCCCGCGCATGGGCCCCAACTTCATCCCCAAAAATCTCCACCAACGCATCTGAAGCGCCATTGATCACTCCCGGTTCCCCACCGAACCCTGCATCTGCATTCACAAACCCCTCCACCTTCACCACCCGCTTCACCGCATCCAAACTCCCCACCTCTGCTTTGATCACCGCCAGCCGCCCCAACAACGCATCCCGCGCCGCTTCTTTCGCAACCTCCGGCGAAACCTCCCCCGGCACCGAACCCTTGAACTCATCCCGCCCCAAATCCGGCAACCCGCCCGACACAAACAACAAATCCCCCGACCGCACCACATTCACATAACTCGCCACCGGCACCGCCACCTCCGGCAACTCAATCCCCAGCTCGTGTAATTTCGCCTCAACACTCATCAGCGCCCACAACAAAACAGTTTTCACAAAACAAAAACCAAAATCCTCTGCGAAACTCCGCGCCTCCGGGTCTCTGCGTCAAAAAAACAAAGCACCCCGCCACAACCACAACCACCGCCAATCAACCCAAATCCAAAATCACACCACAAAGAGCCAAATCTGCGTCCCAATCCGCGCAAATCTGCGGGCCCCTCACCCAAAGCACCCCGCCACAGCAAAAATCAAATTCATCCTATCCATCCTGCTCCAAAAAAATCTGCCTTCCTCCGCCTCCATCTGCGGTTAAAAACAGCCATCCCATGCGCGAACTCAAAGATGGCATCCGCTCCAAGGTCCACCTCGACTTCCAGGGCCGCGTCCACAAGTGGTTCCGCGGAACCGACGCCGACAAACGCTACCAACGCGAAGTCGATGTCCTCAAAATCCTCGAAGAACGCGACTGCCCCTACGTCCCCCGTCTCCTCGAAGAACACCCCGAAGACCTCTACTTCGTCTCCACCAACTGCGGCGCCCCCGCCAACGGCATCTCCCGCGCCAAATCCGACGCCCTCTTCGCCGAACTCGAACGCGACTACGGCGTCCGCCACGACGACCCCGAACCCCGCAACGTCACCTACAACAGCAAACAAGGCCGCTTCAACCTCATCGACTTCGAACTCGCCGAAATACTAAAAACACCCTCGAAATCGAAAACCTGCCAGGAATCATTCACCCGCATCCGCTGGGCCGCCGCTTCCAAACGCGGCCTCAAACACAAAGCCAACGACGACTTCTGGCTCGCCCTCCGTGTCGACAAAAACGGCGCCGCTCCTCTCCCCCCCGAAGGCGAATCCCTCCTCAAACCCGAGGACCTCATCCTCGCCATCTCCGACGGCATGGGCGGCAACGCCGCCGGCGAACTCGCCTCCCGTCTCGTCATCAACTGGATTCGCAAACACGCCGCCGAACTCTACTCCTCCGTCTTCGCCGATCCCCCCCTCTTCCAAAAACGCCTTCGCTCCCTCCTCGAAGACGCCCACCAGGGCCTCAACGAAGTCATCGCCCGCGACCCCTCCTCCCTCAAAGGCATGGGCGCCACCCTCACGCTCGCCTACCTCTCCTCCAAAACTCTCCACTTCGCCCACCTCGGCGACTCCCGCCTCTACCTCCACACCAACGGAAAAACCCAGCAACTCACCACCGACATGACCTACGCCTGGAAAGACTTCCACGAAGGCAAAATCAACGAACTCCAATTCCGCCAACACCCGCGCCGCTCCGCCCTCTACGACGTCCTCGGCGGCGGCCACCCCCGCATCTCCCCCCAACTCGGCTCCCTTCCCCTCCCCGCCGACTCCCGCCTCCTCCTCTGCAGCGACGGCGTCGTCGACGGCCTCTGGGACAAACACTTCCATCAATACCTCAGCTCCCCCGAACCCGAACGCATCATCCGCGACACCATCCTCCAAACCGCCTACCAAAACTCCGGCGCCGACGACACCTCACTCATCGTCGCGCAAACTTCTTGCGTCGGCTCCCCTTCAAACTGAAATTCCGCCCGTGCTCAAAAAATCCTCCCTCCTCCCACTCCTCGCGTTCGTAACCACCCTCATCCTCGCCTCCTGCGCCAATCCCGGCGCCAATACGAGCACCAAACACGCCTCCTTCGCCAACTACCAATCTCACTGGCAACTCCCCACCCCCACCCGCTCCTACCTCCTCTCCCGTTCCGTCCAAGTCTTCCCCAGCGGCAGCATGAAAATCGACGGCCAAGGCGGTCGCATGGAAGGCGGCTCCATCGGCCTCGCCGTCCTCGTCTCCCCAGACGGCTACGCCCTCACCGCCTCCCATGTCCTCACCACCCGCAAACACTGCATCATCGCCATCGACTCAGACGGACGAAAAAACATCCCCGTCACCTTCTCCATGCACGACATCAAAAACACCCCCGAAGACTCCCCCATCTTCACCGGCCGCGAATGGACCTCCAACGGCCCCCGCGCCCACCGCATCGACGAAGACTTCCGCGTCAAAAAACTCGAAGCCCGCCTCGTCTACCGCTGGTCCCAATCCGACCTCGCCCTCATCAAACTCCCCCTCAAAAACCGCCCCTACTTCAAACTCCGCGAAGCCCAACTCAACGGCAACGAAACCCTCTTCGCCCCCGGTAACCCCCTCAGCCCCGCACCCGTCGCCTCCGCCGGAAAGGTCTTCAACCTCTCCTTCTCCGACTCCATCGAAATCAGCTCCACCGTCCCCCTCTGCCCAGGCGACTCCGGCGGCCCCATGGCCGACTCCCGCGGCCGCCTCGCTGGCGTCACCACCGGCGGCATACTCCCCCCCGACCAATACTTCGGCAAATACGTCGAAAGCGTCGCCTACTTCCCCGCCCCCGCCGAACTCCGCAAACTCATCGCCAACGATCGGCGCTAAACCCGAGATTTTCCTGCAATTCCCGTTGACGCCCTCTCCCTCAATCTCTTCCATCCCCTCGTCTCAAAGTAGTGGCACAAGCCCTGCTTCATGACACTTCGACATCCCAGGCAACACGCGGGGGATCACTCACACAACACATTAAAAGACAATGGCTAAATACAAACTCGAATACGTTTGGCTCGACGGCTACCAGCCCGTGCAAGGTCTCCGCAGCAAATTCCAAATGAAGGAATATGACTCCGAACCGACCCTCGAAGACATCCCGGCATGGGGATTCGACGGTTCCTCCACCCAGCAGGCAGACGGCGGTGACTCCGACTGCGTTCTCAAGCCCGTTGCTCTCTTTCCTGACGCAACGCGCGAAGACAGCTATCTCGTCATGTGTGAGGTTATGCTTCCCAACGGCGACCCACACCCTTCCAACACCCGCGCAGGTATAATCGATGACCCAGGTGCTTGGTTCGGCTTCGAACAAGAATACTTCCTCGTGAAAGACGGAGTGCCTCTCGGCTTTCCGAAAGGCGGCGGATACCCAGAGCCTCAAGGACCTTATTACTGCGGCGTCGGCTACAGCAGCGTCGGCTCCATCGGTCGCATCATCGTCGAAGAACACCTCGACCTCTGCCTCGCTGCCGGCATCAACCACGAAGGCGTCAACGCCGAGGTGGCCAGCGGTCAGTGGGAATTCCAAATCTTTGGCAAAGGCTCCAAAACAGCTGCTGACCAAATCTGGATGGCCCGTTACCTCCTCCTTCGTCTCTGCGAAGCCTACGAGATTGACGTCAACTTCCATTGCAAACCCATCAAAGGCGACTGGAACGGCTCCGGTATGCACGCCAACTTCTCAACCACTAAATTGCGTGAAGAAGGCGGCAAGGAATACTTCCTCAAGCTCATGGAAGGCTTCGAAAAGAACTGCATGGAACACATCGCTGTCTACGGACCAGACAACGATCAGCGCCTCACCGGACTCCACGAAACCCAGTCCATCGACAAGTTCTCTTGGGGTGTTGCTGACCGTGGTGCCTCCATTCGCGTTCCGCACAGCTTCGTCAAAGGAGACGCCTACAAAGGCTACCTCGAAGACCGTCGCCCCAACTCTCAGGGTGACCCCTACGCCATTGCTGCCCGTATCCTCCAGACAATCCAGGAAGTCGGTTAATCCACTTCCCAGAAAATTTTCCAAAGGGCGGGCCGCAAGGTCCGCCTTTTTTGTGGCAACCGAAACAGCCCGATAGGCTCAAATCCCACGCAACTTCCCGGAACCATTGCCGATGTCCGCGCGCAAATCCATATTGTCGAGGATACTCCGGTGCAAAGCCCCAATCTGCTCCCCCCCCGCATCAATATGCCGCCCCGTCCGAATCCGGCCTCCTGCCGTGCCCGAAAGCATCACCGGTATATTATTCCCCGTATGGGCCTGCCCCGTCGTCAGATTCGAAGCAAACAACACCATCGAATTATCCAGCACATTGCTTCCCCCCTCCTTCATCGTCTTCAACCGCTCCAACAAATACGCATACTGCTCAACATAGAACGTATTGATAATCGTGAACTCCTCCAACTTGTCCCTTTTGTAACCATGGTGAGAAATCCCATGGTGACTTCCATTCACCCCATCCAAAAACGACATATTCCCACCGCCCGCCAACCCGTTTCCAAAACTCATCGTCGCTGAACGCGTCGAATTACTCCAAAACGCCAACGCCAAAATATCCATCATCAAACGCCCATACTCCCGCTGCGGAATCGCTGGCTCCACCCGATACTCTCCCCCCTTCTGCCCTCGCATCGCTTTCCGGACGTCCGATTTCAAACCGAGAATATCCTTCAGCACATCATCCGTAATCTTCAACCCCTTGACCGCCTTCTGCTGCGCAATCCGATCCTCAACCTCTCTCACCGCCGTAAAATACTCATCCAACTTATCCCGGTCATCCCGACCAAGCTTCTTCTCCAACGCTTTCGCATCCTCGAGCACCGCATCCAACACACTCGCATCCGGCATATAGGATTGCTCAGGACCCGCACTCTCATTTGTCCCCTTCACCGACTGAAAGAGCCGATCAAAAGCCCGCTGCGGATCGATCTCATACGGCACTGGCGTCGTCGCATCCTTCCAAGAGATGTAACTCGTGTAGATGTTCGTATTCCCGTTCATCGTCGGCCCCTTCGCCGGCGTCCCCATCCCGAGCTCCAAGGTCGGGAAAACCGTGCTCTCCCTCAACTCCGAACCAATAATCTGGTCCAAACTCGGATTGAACACATTCACCTTACTTGCCTGCGCCGTCCGATACGGCTCATGACCTGTCAACAAACCGGCAGTCCCCGTGTTGTGCCCCCCGCGCGGGAGATTCAGCCCCGAAATCACATTCACATGCTCTTTCAGCTCATCCAGCGGTTTCAAAATTCGCGGCAAATCTCCCAACTTACTCCCCTTCGGCGTCCAATGCTCCATGTTCACCCCATTTGGCATGAAAAAGGTCGCAAACCGTATCGGCTCTCCATTCGGCCCCAAAGCTCCCTTTGGGGCCGACTGCGCAAAGGCCTTCCCGAAAGGTGAAATCGATTCCAAAAACGGCAACGCCATCGTGACTCCTGCACCCCTCAAAAAACCTCTTCGACTCAAATGGTTGGAACGACGCTTCATGGCTCTCAAAATCTAACTCAAAAATACGAAACTCAACAGGTTTAGCTTTCGGGATTCTCCCGATTCAGAAATGCCTCCGACCGCACGATTCCCAACACAAGCGTGTGAATCCGACCTCCATCGGCCATCACCTCCTCGGAAATTTTCCGGGTCGTCGGTCGATCAAACGGCGTCAACTCCCTCCCTAACGCATAAGACAGAAACTTCTTGGCTGCATTACGCGCGAAATCCTTTTTTTGTCCCATCAACAAGGCCTTTAACTCCGCCGGACCTGCAAAACTCTTCCCCCCCGGCATCGTCCCCGTCATATCGATCGGATAACCATTGCTCTCTGTCCGCCAACGCCCAATCGCATCAAATCCCTCCAGCCCAAATCCCAGCGGATCAATCAAGGCGTGGCACGCCCGGCAACTCGGGTTGTCCCGATGCTCGTCCAAGGTCTCTCGAAATGTCGCCGTCTTCAAACCCTGATCATCCGCCGGCAACTGCTCCACATCCATCGGCGGCGACGGCGGCGGATCATCCAATAAATACTCCAAAACAAACGAACCCCGCACCGACGGACTCGTCCTCATCGGCTTCGACGTCGCCACCAACACACTTCCCATCCCCAACACCCCACCCCGCCTGGGATCCAGAAATTCCACTCTCCGGAACTCCTTCCCCTCAACCCCCTCAACTCCGTAATGCTTCGCCAATCGCTCGTTCAAAAATCCATAATTCGAATCAATCAAATCAAAGAGACTCCCATTCTCCTCCAACAAATTCCCGAAAAACTTCACCGACTCCCGGTAAAGATCCACCCGCAACCCAAAATCAAACTCCGGAAACTTCTTCGTATCCGGATTCGCCGTCGTCCGCAACTTCTCCCACCCAAACCACTGCCCCCCCAAATGCATCGACAACGCCCGCGACTTCGGATCCTTCAACATCCGAATCACCTGCTCCTCCAACACCTCCGGCTCCGACAACCTCTTCTGACTCGCCACGCGAAAGAGCTCCTGATCAGGCATCGAAGCCCAGAGGAAATACGAAAGCCGGTTCGCCAACTCAAAGTCATTCAACCCCACCACCTTTCCCCCACCCGCAATCGGCAACTCCGAACGATACAAAAAACTCGGGGAAACCAACATCATGATCAACGGATCCCGCATCGCATCCTGATGACTCAAACCCCGCTCACGCGCAGCCTCATAAACTGAAACCAAACGGTCCACCTCTTCCGTCTCCACATGCCGTCGATAAATCCGCGGCGTCCAATAAGAAAACACCTTCCGGGCCGCCGAAGCATCGATTCCCGCATTCCGCAAATAAGTCTCCCGCAACTCCCGACTCGCATAAATCGCCTCCGTCACCTTCGCCGCCGCCTCCAAAAAATTTTCCATCAACAACGCCGGCAAAAACAACGCATCCGCATCGTTATCAAATCCCCCCTCCCCCAAACTATCCTCCGGAAACTTATCAGCCGGCCGAATCTTCAACCCGAACAAATCCCGAATCGTATAATTATACTCATTCTTGTTGAGCCGCCGAATCGTCGTCCGCCCCGGATTCGTTCCCATCACCTCATTATCCCAGCGCAAGCCAATCTGCAGTCCCCATCCCATCAACAACGCACGCTCAAGTGCCTCCGGTCGCGTCTTCTTCTTCGCTGGCGGCATAATATCCATCTCCGCCGTCTTCGCGACCCGCTCCCACAAACCCGGATGTCCCTCCGCCACTTTCGGATCCAACATATACTCCAAATCCAAATTCCCCTCATCATCCACCTCATTGTGACAATCCGTGCAATACTTCTCTAAAATCGGCACGATATTCTCCTCAAAATCAATCGCTCCCGCCTGCGCCAGCTTCTCCACCTGCTCCACCAATTCCGTCCCCACCAAATCACTCCCCCTCGCTCCACTCACACAGAACCCCAAGGCCAGCAAAGCCAACCAATTTCGAACGCCCAACATTTTCATCGTAACCATCACAAAGTCAGACCCAGACCACAAGGGCGCAAATTCTCATTTCCCCACCCCTCATTATTACGAAAACTCGCCCCGAAACTTAGCCAAAAACCACACAATCCACAGCTCTCCCTCTCGCCCCAACTCCACCCTTCCGTCGCCTCCGAAAAAAATCTCCATGCAAATCACCCAAACCACCTTCCTCACCTCGGCTCCCGACCTCGAATCCTGCCCCGACACCTCCCTCCCCGAAGTCGCCTTCATCGGGCGCTCCAACGTCGGCAAGTCCTCCCTCCTCAACATGCTCACCAACCACAAGGAGCTCGCCAAAACCTCCTCCCGCCCCGGTCACACCCAACTCCTCAATTTCTTCCTCGTCCCCCCCAAAACCTGCCACCTCGTCGACCTCCCCGGCTACGGCTACGCCCGCAAATCAAAAGACCACCGCGACCACTTCGCCCAACTCATCGCCGACTACTTCACCCACCGCCCGCAACTCGCCCACACCTTCATCCTCGTCGACAGCATGATCCCCCCCCAAAAAATCGACCTCGACTTCATCCTCTGGCTCGCCGACCTCGGACGCCCCCACACCATCCTCTTCACCAAAACCGACCGCCTCAAAAAAACACCCCTCGCCAAAAACATCGCCACCTTCCAAGAAACCCTCTCCCAACACTACAACCCCCTCCCCAACCACATCCTCACCTCCTCAAAAAAATCCGCCGGCAAACCCGCCATCCTCGCCACCATCCGCGAAGCCTGCGGGAAATAAACAAAACAACAGTCAACCAAAACCACCAAAGTTCTGAGCTTTGCGTCTTAGCGTCTTCGCG
Source organism: Verrucomicrobiota bacterium (assembly GCA_039186735.1). GTDB lineage: Bacteria > Verrucomicrobiota > Verrucomicrobiia > Verrucomicrobiales > Akkermansiaceae > Roseibacillus. The sequence continues at coordinate 8,651 of JBCCZX010000087.1, forward strand.
CGAGGATCAATAACCACCACCGTAGTTGCACCCACGCTTGCTCAGCACCCAAAACCCAATCCAAAAATAAAAGAATCTCTCTGCCCTCAGTGCCTCTGTGCGAGCAAAACCAAATGGCAAAAGCCTCTCCCCTCCACACCCTCGACTACAAATTCCCAAGCATCGCGCTCGGACAACACCCACCTCTCCAGACCAAAAAACTACCCTCTCACCTTCCGCCCAATCCAAGTCCCCACTCGCTGCAAATCATCCAGCACCAAATAAACCGCCGGTACCAAGAACAAGGTAATCGTCGTCGCAAACAAAATCCCAAATCCCAACATCACCGCCATCGGAATCAAAAACCGCGCCTGCATATCCGTCTCAAACAACATCGGCGCCAAACCCGCAAAGGTCGTCAACGATGTCAAAACAATCGCCCGGAACCTTCGCCCACCCGCCTTCACCGCCGCTTCCCGCGCCGACTTCGACTCCTTCCGGTGCCGATTCACAAAATCCACCATCACCAGCGAATCATTCACCACCACCCCGGCCAGCGCCACAAATCCCACCATCGACATAATCGACAAATTCATCCCCAGCAGCGCATGCCCTACAATTCCCCCAATCAATCCAAACGGGATCACACTCATAATGATCAACGGCTGGAAATAACTCCGCAGCGGAATCGCAATCAACACATACATCACCACCAGCGACCCCAAAAAACGCACCCCAATCTCCCGCACCGAATTATTCTGATCCTGCTGCTCCCCCTCATACTTCCAGCGCACCGACGGAAACTTCTCATCAAGCTCGCCCAAGACTTCCTTCGTGTAACGCGCCACCACCTCGTTCGCATTCGTGTTCGCATCCACATCCGCCGTCACCCGAATCGAACGCTGACGATTCGTCCGGTTCACCACCGCCGGTCCATTCGCAAACTGATACTCCGCCACCTCTCCAAAACTCACCTTCTCCCCCGTCGGCGTCGTCACCTCGAACTTCTCTAACGTCTCCAGCGTCCGCCGCTCTGCCTCCGGCAAACGCACCATCACCTTCACTTCATCCCTCCCCCGCTGCAAGCGCTGCACCTCGAAACCATAAAATGCATCCCGAACCTGCCGCCCGATTTCCCCCAAAGTCAGCCCCACCGTCTCCCCCGCTCGCGTCACCCCCGTAATCTGCAACTCATCTTTACCCGCCCGATTACTATCCGCGATATCAATCACCCCCTTGTATTCCTTCAACCCCTCGCGCGCAAACTCCGTCGCCCGCGCCAACTCATCCAAATCCCGCCCCGTCAGACTCAAATCAATCGCATTCCCCCCCGCCGCCGTCTCCGCCTTGAAACTAACCTCCTCCACTCCCGCCACTTCCCCCACCAACTCCCGCCACTGATTGAGCAACATATCACTCCCTGCGCCCGGTCGCGTCACCGCCGCCTCCAACTCAATTGTCACCTCACCCAAATGCGTCGCAATCGGCGGACCCGTCGGCGAAAACCCCGCAATAAACGGCTGCGTCCCGCTACTCGCCAACACATGCTTCACCACCGGCTTCCCAGCCTCATTCTCAAAAAGCTCACCCAACTCCCACGCCCGCTCCTCCACCAAAGCCACCACCCGCTGCGTCTCCGCAAACGGCACCCCTCGCGCCAACTCGATCTTCGCCGTCAAAATATCGCCCTCGATATTCGGGAAAAACTCCGCCTTGATCCGACCCGTCACCACCACCGCCACACTCACAAACAACACCGCCACAAACAACACGATCATCGGATACCGCCACGCCAATCCAAAGTTCAACGCCGGCTGATACACCCTCTTCACAAAAGTCTCTAACCCGTTCGCCACCTTCCGTTGCCAGCGAAACGGATTCATCCAACTCAGCGGCCCCCGCGGCCTCTCATCCCTCCCCTTCTTCGTCGGACTCAACAACGACAAATGAGCCGGCAAGACAAACTTCGACTGCACCAGCGAAAATAACAACGTCGGTATCACAATCAGCGGAATATTCGGCCAAATCTTTCCACTCACCCCACTCAGTCCCAACATCGGCGTAAACGCCACCGCCGTCGTCAACACCCCGAAAATCACCACCGTCCCCACCTCATGCGTCCCCCGCCACGACGCCAATCCCGGATGCTCCCCCCGCTGAATCCGCGAATACACATTCTCCCCCGTCACAATCGCATCATCCACCACGATCCCCAACACCACGATGAAGGCAAACAGCGAAATCATATTGATCGAAATCCCCGTCACCGGAATCAGCCACATCCCGCCCGCGAACGACACCGGAATTCCCAGCGCCACCAACAACGCCAACGATGGCCGCAAAAACCACGCCAACACCCCCAACACCAACAACAATCCAAAAGTCGCATTCCTCGCCAACAAATCGATCCGCCCTTTCAACAACTCACTCTGATCATTCCAAATCCCCAACTTCACCCCCCGCAAATCCTCCCGGTTCTTCTCCTCCACATACTCCTCCACCAACTTCGCTAGTCGCGTGGTATCCTGCTCACCCACCCGAAACACATTCACCACCAGCGCTTCCTGCTCATCATAACGCACCGCCAAATCCAAATCCTCGAACCCCTCCACCAAATCCGCCACCTGCCCCAACCGCACCACCGAACCATCCGGCAAAGTCTTGATCGGCGCCTCCGCAAAGTTCGCCGCCCGATACTTCTTCCCCAGCGTCCGCACAATCAATTCTCCCCCTTCCGACCGAATCGATCCCGCCGGCAAATCCACCGAATAACGTCCCACCCGCTGCGCCACTTCTCCCAGCGTCATCCCCAATTCCTCCAGCCGCTCCTCCGGTATCTCCAAAGAAATCTCATACGGACGCGTCCCCGAAACAGTCACCTTCGTAATCTTCGCCGGCCCCTTCAATAAATTCGCCAGCCCTCCCCCAAAACCCGCCTTCTTCTTCGACTCAAAAGTCAAAAGCTCATCCTTCACCTCTTCCGCAAGCGCCGTCAGCGTCGCCTCATCCGCCCCATCCGCCACCAAAGTAATCGCCATCACCGGCGAGGTAATCAACGTCTCCTCCAAAGTAGGTCCCTCCGTCTCCTCCGGCAAATTCTCGATCGCATCCACCCGCGTCTTCAAATCCCCCATCACATTCCTCACCTCATACCCCGTCTCCACCTCCACCGTGATTGCCGCGTAACCCACCGCCGACCGCGAATAAATATTCTTAATCCCCACCACATCCGCGATCGCCTCCTCCACCGGAATACTCACCCCTTGCTCCACCTCCGATGGCGTCGCATTCGGATAAATCACCGAAATCACCACCGCATCAAACGCGGTGTCCGGGAAAATTTCCTTCCGCACCTGGAACCACGTCGTGAACCCCGCCAACAAAATCGCCAGCATCAAAAAGTTCCCCGCCACATGATTGCGGCTAAACCAGCGAATTGCCCCCACCATCATTTGCCTCCCTTCATTTCAACAGCCGCACTCTCCTCCACCTCCACTTTCATCCCCGAAACCACATTCCCCAATCGCGTCAAAATCACCCGTTCTCCCTCAACCACTCCGCCCTTCACCAAGATCGCCTCTGGAGCCGTCCGCACTACCGATAAATCCCGAATCTCCACCGCACCCTCACCATCCACCACCATCACCTTCGAACCATCCCGCACCGCCTGCCGCGGCACGAAAAATCCCTTCACCACCTCTCCTTCCAACTCCGCTTTCACGAACAATCCCGGCGGAGGTAACACCCCCTCCTCATTCGCATTCACCGCCACCACCACCCCCGCCGTCAATGCCCCCCGCTCCACCTCTCCCGTCGTCCGCACAATCCGTCCCGGCCACTCAATCGTCTCCGCCCCCAACTCCGCCGAAAACACCACCCCGCCTTGCGGCTTCCCAAATTCATCCCGCTCCAACACCGCGTAATCCTCCAACTTCAGCGGCAACTCCACCTCCAGACTCTTCGTCGAAAATAAAGTCACCAACTGCGTCCCCGGCAACAACACCGCTCCCACCTCCACCGCCTCCTGCCGCACCACCGCATCAAACGGAGACCGAATCACCGTCCGCTCCAAATTACGCTCCGCTCGCTTCACCTCCGCCTCCGCACTCGCCAAACGCGCTCGCGCACTCGCCAACTGCGGCTTCCGCACCAACAAATCACTCGGCTCCCCTCGCCCCAACTGCTCCCAATCCCGCAAAGCCTGCTCCCGCTTCGCCTCTTCCTGCTCCACCACCAGCGCCGCATCCGCCACCGCCGACTTCGCTTGCTCCAAAGCCGCCTGATAATCTGCCGCCTCAATCCGCGCCAAAACCTCACCCTCCCGCACCTGCCCCCCTGCATTCAAATTCCGACTCACCTCCACAATCCGCCCACTCACCTCCGCCGTCAAAGCCACCACCCGGCCACTCTCCACCACTCCCTCCGCAAAAATCCGTGCCTTCTCCTCCGTCTTCTCCACCTCCGCCACCGAAACCAAGGGCAAAACCACGCCCAAATCATCCTCCTTCTCTGCCTCCGGCTTCGTGGCAATCAAAGTCGCAATCGTCACCGCCATCAAACCCAGGATCACCAAAACCAAAACAAAACTCAGCACCGCTCGCAAAGCCATCCCTCGATTCTCTTCCAGCACCTCCATCCGCTCCTCGGAAATAGTCACCTCCGGC
>JBCCZX010000088.1:0-13124 GCA_039186735.1 Verrucomicrobiota bacterium
CCTCCTCCTACCGCTTCCCCGAAGTCCGCGCCGCCCGCCTCGCCCAGTTCTCCCAAACCCCCAACCTCGCCTCCTTCCACAACAACCCCACCCCGGACGCCTCCCACCTCTCCGTCCGCATGAATCGTCCCGACGCCCAAACCTGGTCCCGCTCCCACCTCAAAATCTCCCCCTCCCAACTCCACTGGACCTACCTCGAAGAATTCCCCAACCTCCAACTCGAACCAAAAGCTTGGAATTATATATATAATTGGCTATAAATTAGAGACGTCGTGTTCCGTCGCCTCTTCAACCGCCTCCTCTGGCTCTTCATCCACCGCATCCCCTGGAAACCCCTCCTCATCTGGGGCCCCACCTTCATCGCCACCATCACCACCGCCTTCTTCCTCTTCGAAAACTGGCGCGGCAACCAAGCCTGGAAACAAGCCCAAACCCACGCCAACTCCCTCGGCCTCTACCTCAACTACCGCAACTTCACCCCCTCCCCCAACAAACACTCCCCCAACCTCTCCTCCCTCCCCGGCTTCGACGGCCGCAACTTCAAAGGCTTCAAAAAACGCCTCGCCAACTTCCAACCCCACCTCAACCCCATCGGCATCAAAGCCTACCAATCCGGCGCCCGCTGGCAGGCCAAACCACGCGACATCCGCGCCTGGCTCGACCCCGCCGACCCCTCCGCCTCCTCCCACAAACTCGCCGCCCTCCGCCTCGACGAACTCACCTTCGCCCAAACCCAATGGCTCCACGAACTCAAAACCAAAATCCAACACCAACCCCTCGTCCTCCCTCCCGACTCCCTCGAATTCCACCCCAACTCCTACCCCGGCTCAAACATCACCAAAACCCTCCAAATCGCCGACGCCCTCCGCGACGACACCTCCATCGCCCTCGCCCTCCAAGACCACCAACGCGCCCTCACCAACATCGACACCCTCTTCCGTCTCGCCGACACCCAAGCCTACCACTGCTTCATGACCCAACTCGTCTCCACCACCATCCTCCACATCGCCACCGACGCCATCTGGGAATTCACCCTCCTCGCCAACCCCACCCCCGCACAACTCACCCACCGCCACACCCGCCACGCCCAACCCCACCACGCCCTCCACGTCACCCAATCCGTCAGCGGCGAAATGTGCTACGCCCTCCAAGTCCTCGACGCCGCCGACGCCAAACCCAACCTCATCCACGACCTCCTCGCCTTCTCCGGCAACAGCCCCGCCACCCACCTCGCCACCGGCACCCCCTGGCTCGACACCGCCCTCAAAGACCTCGAACTCCTCTTCCACAAACTCTCCCCCGGCGGCTGGCTCGACCTCGCCCGCGCCGAAACCGTCGAAAGCCACCTCCAACTCACCCAAATGACCTCACACTCCCTCTCCGAACTCCAAAAAACCGCCCGCTCCGGCTTCGACTCCTGGCGCTACCTCCCCGGCAACCTCGCCCGCAGCTGGAACAACCCCTTCGTCGACAAATTCCTCTCCCACCTCATCGAAATCGAAACCCGCATCCAACTCACCCGCATCGGCCTCGACCTCGAATCCTTTCGCCTCCGGCACCAGCGCTATCCTCACCTCCTCGCCGAACTCCCCCACACCTACCCCGACGACCTCTGGTCCGGACAACCCTACCAATACCGCCTCAAACCCGATGGCTCCCCCCTCGTCTGGTCCGTCGGCGAAAACCAAGTCGACGAAAACGGCCTCCCCAGCCCCGCCAACAACCGTCAAGAAGGCGACCTCACCTGGCACCTCACCCCCTTCCCCAACCTCACCCCCACCAAGCTCGAAAAACTCCTCGCCCCCCACCGCCTCAAATAACACAAAAAACCCCGTCGGCTCTCACCAACGGGGTTAAAAATTCTATTCCCTCCTCGCAGCCTTAGCTCACCTCACCGCGCGCCATGCCCTTCTCTTCAAGAGCAGCCTGCGCAGCAGCCAAACGAGCAACCGGAATCCGGAACGGAGAACAAGACACATAGTTCAATCCCGTCCGGTGGAAGAACTTCACCGAATCCGGATCACCGCCGTGCTCACCACAAATTCCAATCTTGAGCGCAGGCTTGGTGGCACGTCCACCCTTCACCCCCATCTCAACCAACTTGCCAACCCCTCCCTGATCGAGGCTCGCAAACGGATTGTTGCTCAAAACCTCCGCATCCTGATATGTCGGCAAGAAACTCGAAGAATCATCCCGGGAAAGACCCAGACCCGTCTGGGTCAAATCATTCGTTCCAAACGAGAAGAACTCCGCATGCTCAGCCACCTCATCAGCCGTAATCGCGGCCCGCGGAATCTCCACCATCGTTCCGACCGTATACTTGAGCTGCGCCTTCGTCAGACCCAACTTCTTCCGCACACCCTCGGCCGCCTCATCGATCACCTGCTTCTGCAACTCAAGCTCGCGAGCAAACGACACCAACGGAACCATAATCTCAGGAAGCACCTTCGTACCCTTCGCCTGAACCTCCGCTGCCGCCTCCAGAATCGCCTCAACTTGAGCCGCCGTAATCGCCGGATAGCTGATTCCCAAACGACACCCCCGGTGACCCAACATCGGGTTCTCTTCGTGAAGCGCATGAATCCGCTTCGTGATCGCCGAAGCACTCATCCCAATCTTCTTCCCGAGATCCTTCTTCTGCGGCTCGGTCATCGTACCAATGAATTCGTGCAACGGTGGGTCCAGCAGACGAATCGTCGCCGGACGCCCCTTCAGCGCAGTGAAGATGCCAATGAAATCCTTCTTCTGGAACTTCTTGATCTTCTTCAACGCCTTCGCGCGACCCTTATCATCATCCGCAAGAATCATCTCACGAACCGCATCGATCCGATTACCCTCGAAGAACATGTGCTCCGAACGGGTCAATCCAATCCCTTCCGCTCCAAACTGAATCGCCTGCTCCACCTGCTCCGGAGTATCCGAGTTCGTGCGCACCCCCAGCTTCCGCAAACTGTCCGTCCACTTCATCAACTCCATGAACTTCTTGTAAGTATCTGAACGCTTGGCCGCAGCCTTACCCTCAATCAAACCCTGAATCACCTGCGAGGGAGACGACTTGATCTCACCTGCATAAACGTTTCCAACGAATCCGTTCAGCGAAATCTCGTCGCCTTCCTTCAAAGTCACACCATTTCCCGTGAGCGTCTTCTTGCTGTAATCAATGGTCATTCCGTGCGCTCCACACACGCAAACCTTACCCATCTGGCGGGCAACCAACGCCGCGTGGGAAGAAGCTCCCCCCTCGGTCGTCAAAATCCCCTCCGCCGCAATCATGCCACGAAGATCTTCCGGCGAAGTCGCCTGACGGACCAAAATCACCGCCTGCCCTTTCGCCGCCGCCGCCACCGACTCCTCCGCAGTGAAGTAAATCTTTCCAGAATCCGCACCCGGGCCCGCAGGAAGACCCGCGCCGACCTTCTTCGCCGCCTTCTCCGCCTTCGCATCGAAAATCGGCGCCAACAAGTGACTGAGATCATCCGCCGGAATCCGCAAAATCGCCTCCTCCTTCTTGATGAGCTTCTCCTTCACCATGTCGAGCGCGATATTCACCGCCGCAAAACCGGTCCGCTTGCCGTTACGAGTCTGCAACATCCAAAGCTTCCCTTCCTCGATCGTGAACTCCACATCCTGCACATCACGGAAATGCTTCTCCAACTTCTTTCGAATCACGAGGAGCTCTTTGTAAGACTTCGGCAAATCCTTCGCCATCTTCGCGATCGATTTCGGAGTCCGCACCCCGGCCACAACGTCCTCACCCTGCGCATCGATGAGATACTCCCCATAAAATACGTTTTCTCCCGTAGCAGGGTCACGCGTAAACGCCACTCCCGTCCCAGAGTTCTTCCCGGTATTACCAAACACCATCGCTTGCACGTTCACCGCCGTTCCCCATTCCGCCGGAATTCCATACTTCTGACGGTAAACAATCGCCCGGTCATTATTCCAGGAGTTGAAAACTGCGTTCACTGCCCCCTTGAGCTGCTCACGAGGATCTTCCGGAAAGCTCTTGCCTGCCCGCTTCTTGATAAGCTTCTTAAATTCAGCCACTACCCAGCGGAGATCATCCTCTGAAAGCCCCGAATCATCATCCACCTTGGCCTTCGCCTTCGCCTTGTCGAGAATCACCTCGTAAGGATCGTGGTGCTCACCCGCTTCCGCTTCCACTTCCATCACCACACTCCCATACATCTGCAAGAATCGACGGTAGGAATCCCACGCAAACTTCGGATTCCCAGTCTTCGCCGCAAGACCTTCCACCACCTCGTCATTAATCCCAAGATTCAGAATCGTATCCATCATCCCAGGCATCGACTCACGCGCACCTGAACGAACCGAAAGAAGAAGCGGGTTCTTCACGTCACCGAACTTCTTGCCCATAATCTTCTCGACCTTCGCAATGTTGGCCTCGATCTGACCCTCGAGCGTCTTGGGATACGTCTTACCATTATCATAGTAATAGGTGCAGACTTCAGTAGTAATGGTGAACCCGGCCGGAACCGGAACTCCGATCGTGCTCATCTCGGCGAGGTTGGCCCCCTTGCCTCCAAGGAGCGCTTTCATGGTGCCATTCCCGTCGGCTTTACCGTCACCCCAAACGTAGACATATTTGCCTTTGGGAGTGCGTGCTGCGGATTTCTTCGTTGCTTTTCTAGCCGACTTCTTGGCTGCCTTTTTTGCAGTCTTCTTACGTACGGTTGCCATCGTAATTCGAGTGGTTTTGTGCGCAACCTCCTGCGGGAAATATCAGCTTCCCCGCTGGCGGCGCGCGCAGACCATAGCAACCGCTTTTTCCCTGTCAATCAGGCAGTCCCGCGATGATGCAGTCCCTCTCACACCCCAATTCCATCTCCCCGAACCCATCTCCCAACCCCTCGATCGGGATCACTCCGGCCCTGTTCCACACCGACTTCCACTCTCCAAATTCTCCTCTCTCCACCAGACTCAAAAACCTCTCCCCATCCCTCCTCAAAGCCTCTCTCCCAATCAGTCTCCTCGCGAAAATCCCAGCCACCGAGAGTTCGTATTTTAACTTCAGCACAGGCTTTTTCAAATAGTCACCTCTCCTCCTCATCCCAGGTCCAACCAGTCTCAGCCCCACTCAAATCGCATGCCAAATTCTTCACAACTCCTTGATCGAGCGCCAAAAAAGCCCACTTTAAAAAAATTTAAGATAGATTAATATTCTAGTGGCCAAAAGTTTAGGACTTGGCTAGACTACTCGGGCTCTTACCTCTGTCATGCCGACCTCGACCCGCAAACAGCACCTCAGCATTGGCCAATCGGCAGCCGAATCTCGCCCCGCCGCCGGTTCCGAATACGATCGCCAACTCCAAGTGGCCCAAACCCAACTCGAAAAACTCCAACAACAACGCGAGGAAATCGAACAAAAACGCCTCGAAGCCGAGGAACTCAACCAGCGCCGCCAACTCTTCCTCGACGGCCAACTCGACCTCCTGAGCAAATTCGACAACTCCGTCCACGCCATCGACCGCGAAATCTTCGAAATGCGTCAAGAGCTCCAGGACCTCGAAGAAGCCCGCAAAACATTCGCCTCAAACCTCCAAACCCTCCAGGCCATCGACCCGAAAAAGTGGCGCAAAACCAAGCTCTCCGAAGACGTCGAAAACGCCATTCACATCCTCGAACGCTGCGAGGAAGACTACGAGGAAATCGCCGATTCCATCGAATCTGGGCGCAAACGCGGCATCATCGGCGCCAGCTCCAAGTCCACCCCCGACTCCTTCGCCCAAACCTTCCGCCAAGGCCTCGCCTTCAATCTCCCCGTCCTCATTTTTGCCCTCATCGCTCTCATCGTCATCTTGACGAATTAGCGATCACCAACCCACAACGCCATGCTCCTCGCCCGCAAAAAGAAAAACAAATCAGCGTCCGTCGAGGTCCGCGAACTCTCCGCCCTCGTCGAACAAGAACGCGCCGTCGCCGAGCAAATCAAAAAAATGGAGGAAATGATCTCCACCGCTCCTGACCGCATCCGCAAGGAATACGAGGAGCAGCGCAGCCTCATGCCTCCACCCGACGACTGGGAAGACCGCCAGCGCACCAAACGCTTCAACGCCCAGCTCACGCGCGGCCAAATCAAAAACGCCCACCGCCACCAGGCCAACTCCACCGTCCTCTTCGTCCTCCTCGTCGTCGCCATCTGCTCCCTTCTCTCCTGGATCATCTCCTTCCTCCAAATGCTGGGCTAATCACCCCCTTCCCCCTCCTTTTCGTTTTCCAAACATTGGATTTTCGTTTTTCCTCCCCCGCGTGTCACATCCCGTCTCCCTGACCCGCATCGCCGAACTCGCCCGTCTCGACCTCACCGAAGACGAACTCAAAACCTACGAGTCCCAAATCGGCTCCATCCTCGAACACATCGACACCCTCAAGGCCATCAACGTCGACGACGTCGAGCCCATCGCCCACCCCACCCCCGTCTACGACGTCCTCCGCCCCGACGAAGCCCTTCCCGGCCTCCCCCCCGAAGCCTTCCTCCAAAACACCCCCGACCAAGCCCAAGGCCAACTCCGCGTCCCCAAAGTTGTCGACGCCGGCTAACCCAAATCTTCATCCTTCATCTCTCCTAATTCATCCTTCATGAATTCTCTCACCGAAGCCAAGTCCGCCCTCAGATCCGGCCAATTATCCAGCGCAGAACTGGTCACCGACCTCCTCACCCGCACCGAAAAAGACAACCCCACCCTCGGCGCCCTCCTCTCCTTCGACGCCGACGACGCCCTCGCCCAAGCCGAAAACGCCGACCTCTCCAAACCCCTCGGTGGACTCCCCATCGTCCTCAAAGACAACATCAACGCCGAAGGCAAACCTTGTACCTGCGCCTCCCAGTTCCTCAACGGCGCCTACACCTCTCCCTACGACGCCACCGTCACCAAAAAACTCAAAGACGCCGGCGCCATTCTTCTTGGCCGTGCCAACATGGACGAATTCGCCATGGGCTCTGCCAACGAAAATTCCGCCCTCGGCCCTTGCGTGAACCCCCACGACCACTCCCGCATCCCCGGCGGCTCCTCCGGCGGCTCCGCTGCTTCTGTCGCCTCCAACATGGCTCTCGCCGCCCTCGGCTCCGACACGGGTGGCTCCATCCGCCAACCCGCCGCCCACTGCGGCATCATCGGCATGAAACCGTCCTACGGTCGCGTCTCCCGCTACGGACTCGTCGCCTTCGCCTCCTCCCTCGACCAAATCGGCCCCCTCGCCCACTCCGTCGAAGACATCGCCCTCCTCCTCCAAACCATCTCCGGCCACGACCCCCTCGACTCCACTTCCCTCAACGAATCCGTCCCCGACTACTCCGCCAACCTCGATGCCGGAGTCAAAGGGCTCAAAATCGGCCTCCCAAAACAATACTTCGCCGACGGACTCGACCCCCGCATCGAACAGCTGGTCCGCGACCGCGCTGCTCATCTCGAATCCCAAGGCGCAACCCTAGTCGACATCGACCTCCCCCTCACTGACGCCGCCGTCGCCACCTACTACATCCTCGCCCCCGCCGAAGCCTCCTCCAACCTCTCCCGTTTCGACGGCATTCGCTACGGCAATCGCAGTAAAGACGCCGCCGACATCATCGACACCTACCGCAAATCCCGTGAAGCCGGCTTCGGCCCCGAGGTGAAGCGCCGCATTCTGCTCGGCACCTACGTCCTCTCCAGCGGCTACTACGACGCCTACTACACCCGCGCCCAAAAAGTCCGCACCCTCATCCAACGCGAATTCGCCCAAGCCTTCGAATCAGTCGACGCCATCCTCACCCCCACCTCCCCCGTCCTCCCCCGCAAAATCGGCGCTGCCTCCGACCCCCTCGAAGACTACCTCGCCGACATCTACACCATCTCCGCCAACCTCGCCGGCCTCCCCGCCCTCTCCCTCCCCTGCGGCACCATCGAAGAAGACGGCACCCCCCTCCCCGTCGGCCTCCAGCTCATGACCCCCCACCTCAAAGACGACCTCCTCCTCCAAATCGCGAAAGCAGCCGCCTAGAGCTGGCGATATTGTCTTTAAGATGACCTACTCAGGAAATATTTGTCCTTGTAGCAATTCCCCAGTCTCAAAATCTAATACGAAGGGTGAATCAGGTCTCACACTTGAACTACCTACCCAAGCAAGGCCCTCAAGTTTTCCGCAATTCAGAGAGCTAAACCAAATTCCATCGAGTGAAATCCTTGGGCTTCGCCAAACCACCTGACTCTTTTCGAACCGAGCGACTCTCAAAGTGTCGGACAAAGCGTATGCCCCGCTCTCATGGACTATCCATGAGACGCTTGCTAAGCAACTTTGAGGCAGCTGCTGCTCAACGATCTCTAGTAAAATTTCCTTATCGATTTTGAAATCGGGATAGTGTTTGAGAACAAGGCTCAGTAGAGACTGTGCTTCATTTTCTCCTAAGGGTTCGTTGCTAACTGCAATATCGTAGCCATCGACCCAGCGCCCCTGATTAAGTTCATCATCGACCAACTGCTGAATTTTCTTTGGGAACGTTGCACCGAACATCGAATCCAGCTGAACATCGATAATTTCTCTGCAATTCATGGTTTCTTGTCGTTAACTTCTTTTTCAAAAGCAGCTAATCGAGTCCTGAGTTGGCTGAGATTCATCACCGCCTCCGCATCCCAAAACTCGGATTCCGAGCATGATGGCGAATCACCATGATCCGCACACACTCCAAGCGCACCTCGAACAAAATGTGATAAGGAAACTTCTTCAAATTCCGCCGCCGATATCCCGAAGGATCGAAATGCTGCCGCTCAGGAAACTCAAAAACCTCATCAATCGCCTCATTCAACTCAAGCCAAAAGCGGTCCGCTAAAGCCCCCGAAATCTCAGCATAGTCCGACTCAATGATTCGCGCTTCCTGCGCCGCAAGCGGATGAAAAAGATAATCCATCCGCAAAAATCAATGCCCACAAGCCCGGTTGAACTCCTCCCGGCTCAACCCCTTCATCTCTCCAGAATCCATCTCCTTCGACCGCCGAACCGCCTCCTCATCTTCAACCCAATGGTCTGCCAACTCCAGAGTCCCCAACAAATAAGCAGCCAACTCCGCCTTCTCGGGAGCTGACAACTCATCAGTCAATTTTCGAAGCTCAGCTACCTCAGCCATACCAAAGTCTATCAGACCTCCAGAATTTCACCAACTCCCAGTTCGCAACAAAATCCTTCCCCATGTTCTCACAAAACCTCACTCCCTCGAATGCAGCCCGATCGTATTCCCCTCCGTATCTTCCACCATCGAAATAAACCCATACTGCCCGATGGAAAACTTCGGCGCCTGAATCTTCCCACCCGCCTTCTCCGCCAACGCCGCATTGTGCGCACAATCCTGACACTGAAAATAAACCAACGTCCCTCCCACTCCCGGCTCAACCCCCTCCATCTGACAAATCGCCCCCGCCGCCCCCGGCAAAAACTTCTCCTGATCACTCGGAAAAGCCAGCATCTTTACCGGCGGAACACCCTCCGCTTCCGGCGCCGGAAGCTCAACCAACTGAATCTCAAAAGTCGCCTCATAAAACCCCTTCGCCCGCTCGAGATCCGCCACATAAATCTCAAACCAGCCCACCGCATTTTGTTCAACACTCATCACTCAAAACTAGAAATTCACAGACAACTCACAAGAACCATTTCCCGAAGACTCACCTCCTCCTATCCTAGACTCCTGTTCAAAATCGAGCAACCCGCATCACCCAGAACTTCGTCCCCAACTGCCCCGGATGCGTCAGCATCTGAAACTGCCCCACCATCTTCCCATCCACCTTCCCCTCCAGCGCTCTCAACCAATCCGCTCCCACCCGCGTCAAAAAACTCCCCTGCCGCTCAAACCCCACCACCCCCAACCCCACTTCCGCTGCATCCTCCTCCACCGCCGTCCAATCCACATGCGCCGTGATATCCAACTCTCCCATCCCCTCAAAAACACTCCTGCCCCTACGATGCTTCCCGTAAGTCTCCAAAGTCCCCTCCCGACGCTCCGGCACGTAATAATCCCCCCGCTCAAATCCATAATCCACCAACACCACTTCGCCACCATCTAACACCCCCGCCATCTCGCTCAATAACCCCGCGCAGCTCGGCCGAATCTCAGTCTCATACCCCTCCGGAAAATTCCTCCCAATCCTCCCCAAACGCTCCCCCAACTCCCCACTCACCGCCCGCAAACCCCATCCCAAGCCTTCCCCCTCCCGCACCACCACCTTCTCCTTCCACTCCCCATCCTCAAACCGCACCAACCACACCGGCAGCGCATCAAGCAACTCATTCGCCAACACCACCCCCGGCCGCGCCTCCAGCTCCCCCGCCTCCGCCACCACCTCCACCCGCTCCCCAAACCTCTCCCGCAGCCGCTCCCTCTTCCCCGCCAACGGCTCCACAATCGCATATCCCAATTCCCACCCGGCCTCCTCCGCCGCCGCCAAAATATCCGCCGCCAACTGCCCGTCCTCCGCCCCCCACTCCACCACCCGAAACCCCGCCGGCTTCCCCAGCTCCCCCCAAACCCCTCGCACATGCTCCCCCAACAACCGCCCAAACAACGGCCCCACACTCACCGACGTAAAAAAATCCCCCTCCCGCCCCGTCCGCCGCAAATCCCGCGCATAATACCCCCATTCCTCATGATACAGCACCGTCCCCATGAATTCCCGAAACGAAATCCCCCCCTCCGCATCGATTCTCTCCATGACGACACCCGCCAATCCTGCTGTTGCCCCCTCACCACCCGATAGGTAAGACTGGCCTCCGGCAGATTTCCCGTCTCCGTCCACTGACTTCAAATGAACAAGAAACGAAAGCCCCGCAAGAACCGTTTCTACCTTCGCAAAGGTTTCTGGCTCTTCAATCTCGTCCTCCTCCTCCTCGGCACCCTCTCCCTCTTCCTCTTCGACCAATACTACCTCAAACAATTCCGCGAACGCGCCCTCTCCTACGACATGGAAAAAGTCGACGACGTCGAAATCCCCTCCCAAATCTTCGACCGCCGCAGCCGCCTCATCGGTCGCTCCTACGAACAAAACCGATCCCTCGTCGACATCGAAAAAGTCCCCACCATCTTCATCAACGCCCTCCTCGCCCAAGAAGACCAACGCTTCTTCGAACACAAGGGCGTCGACTGGATCGGCGTCCTCCGCGCCGTCAAACTCAACCTCCAGGCCGGCCGCACCACCCAGGGCGCTTCCACCATCACCATGCAACTCGCCCGCAACGCCTTCAACCTCCAGAAAGAAGCCGACGAACGGGGCGAGTCCGGCATCGAACGCAAAATCGTCGAAGCCTTCGTCGCCCTCCGCATCGAAGACACCTACGTCGGCGAAGTCTCCCAAGAATAACGCGTCACTCACAAAAAGAAACTCCTCGAATTCTACGTCAACCGCGTCCACTTCGGCAAAGGCTACTACGGCATTCGCGCCGCCTCCCTCGGCTTCTTCGGAAAAGAACCCGCCGACCTCACCGTCTCCGAAAGCGCCTCCCTCGTCGCCTGCATCAAAAACCCCCTCTACATCAACCCCATCAGAAACCCCGAACGCAACAAACGCGACCGCAACCACGTCTTTGACCGCATGCTCGCCGAAGGCTCCATCACCCAAAACGAATGGGAAACCCTCTCCGCCCAAGACGTCGTCACTAACCCCAAACCCCTCCGCCGCGGCACCTCCCACCTCTACGACAAAGTCGTCGAACTCACCCGCGAAATCGTCGGCGACGACGCCATGTCTCGCGGCGGCTTCAACATCTTCACCACCGTCGACCGCGACGTCCAAACCGCCGCCAACGACACCCTCCGCCAACACCTCCTCCAAATCGAAAAACACCCGGACTACACCCACCCCCTCTTCTCCGAACACGACCGCACCTCCGGCAAACCACCCGTCTATCTTCAGGGCGCCGTCCTCGCCATCGACAGCTCCACCGGAGCCGTCATCGCCCACGTCGGCGGTCGCGAATTCCGCCACTCCCAATACGACTTCATCGAATCCGGTCGCCGGCCCCTCGGCACCGCCTTCCTCCCCTTCGTCTACGCCGCCGCCTTCGAAAACGGCTCCAACCCCGCCACCCGCGTCGATGACCTCCCCCTCGACGCGCGCGAAGTCATGCTCGGGGGCACCGAAGGCATCCTCGGCGAATGGGGCCCCGAAATCATGGACCCCATCTACCAAGGCGAAATCACCCTCCGCCAAGCCCTCCGCAATTCCAAAATCGCCTCCACCGTTCGCGTCGGCGTCGACGTCGGCCTCGCCGCCGTCGCCTCCCAATCAAAAAAATTCGGCCTCCCCCTCGAATCCGGCGAACTCCTCTCCCGCCTCCTCCTCGGCTGGGAACAAAACTCCCTCTGGCAAGCCGTCCGCGCCTACTCCGCATTCGCTCGCAACGGACGCGCCCCCGACGACCTCTACTACATCGACCGTATCGAAAACGTCGACGGACAACTCATCTACACCGCCCCCCAATCCAAAGCCGCCACCCGCGAAGTCTGCGACTCCGCCACCGCCTACCAAATCCACTCCATCCTCGCCGACAACCTCTCCAAGGGTAACCTCACTGAAATCGCCGACACCCTCCTCGAACCCGAACTCGCCGTCGTCAAAAGCGGCACCAACTACAACTTCTCCGACGGCTGGGCTCTCGGCTACAACGGCACCCTCACCTGCGGCGTCTGGGTCGGCTTCTTCGAAGGCCGCAAACCCATCTACGAATTCGCCTTCGGCAAAGACCTCGCCATCCCCGTCTGGTCCCAAATCATGAACGCCGCCTCCACCGACTTCCCCGGCCAAAACCTCACCCGCCCCCCCACCCTCAAAACCATCAACCTCTGCTCCACCTCCGGCCGCAAAGTCACCCGCTACTGCTACGAAAGCGTCTTCGACCCCGAACTCGGCCTCAGCCTCGTCTCCACCGCCTACCCCGAATACGTTCGCGTCACCGACCCCGAAATCGGCCTCTGCCCCGTCCACGGCAGCGGCGGCGTCACCCCCTCCATGGCCTTCGCCCCCGATACCGACGGCGCCCGCCAACGCCGCCTCTCCGTCTCCCCGCTCTGGGTCACCAACAACGCCCTCCTCGGCAACGACCCCTACAACTCCGTCGTCCTCTCAATCCCCGAAAAACAAACC
>JBCCZX010000089.1:0-13120 GCA_039186735.1 Verrucomicrobiota bacterium
AATCGTCGCGCCGAAATGATCGCAAGATTCGACACCGACGGCGACGGACAACTTAGCGAAGAAGAAAAAGAAGCCGCCAAAGCCGCAGCCCAAGCCAAGCGCGCCGAAATCATCGCAAAATATGACCTCGACGGAGACGGCAAACTCAATCGCGAAGAACGCCAGGCCGCCGCTGGAGAACTCGGCAACCGCGGTCCCCGTGGCGCTCGCGGTCCTCGCAAAGGCGGACAAGGTCGCGGCCCCCGCAGTGCCAACTAACCCCGGTCCCATCCATAACCAAACCGAAAAGGGACTCCGCAAGGAGTCCCTTTTTCGTCCCTCCCAATCCCAAAAATCGGAAGAAAAAGTAGCCCCACGAGGACTCGAACCTCGAAATACTGAACCAAAATCAGGTGTGTTACCAATTACACTATGGGGCTGTCTCTCGACAATTTCCCGCCGCGCGGGCCGTGTGATTTACCGCAAATCGCCCCGCATTCAACCACGAAATGCTTCTTCCCGCAACCTCATGCCAGACCAAGACTGTCCCACCACCCGCCGAAGCCCCAACGAAGGCGGCTTGACCTCCCTCTCCCAAAAAACCACCCTCCCGCCCGCTCATGGACTACGGCTCTCTCGTTGAAAAACGTCGCCAACGCTTCTCCGAAATCGAGAAAGCCATGGAAGACCCCGCCTTCTTCTCCGACCAAGACAAGTCCGCCGCCACCATGCGCGAACACCGCTCCCTCAAAAAACTCCTCACCCTCTGGGACCAGTTCCAATCCACCTCCTCCCAACTCGAAGACAACCGCGAACTCGCCAAAGGTGACGACGAACTCGCCGAAATGGCCGCCGAAGAAATCCCCCAACTCGAAGCCGACCACCAACGCCTCGCCTCCGAAGTCCAATACGCCCTCCTCCCCCGTGACGAATCCGAAGACCGCAACGCCCTCATCGAAATCCGCGCCGGCGCCGGCGGCGACGAAGCCTCCCTCTTCGCTGGCGAACTCTTCAAACTCTACGAACGCTACGCCGAAGACCGTGGCTGGAAAACCCAACACCTCGACTCCTCACCCTCCGAAGTCGGCGGCTTCAAGGAAGTCGTCATGAAAGTCACCGGCGAAGAAGTCTTCCGCTTCCTCAAATACGAATCCGGCGTCCATCGCGTCCAACGCGTCCCCGCCACCGAAACCCAAGGCCGCATCCACACCTCCACCGTCACCGTCGCCGTCATGCCCGAAGCGCAGGAAGTCGACATCGTCCTCAAACCCGACGAACTCCACATCCAAGCCACCCGCTCTGGCGGCCCCGGCGGACAACACGTCAACACCACCGACTCCGCCGTCCAAATCACCCACCTCCCCACCGGCCTGCAAGTCAAATGCCAGGACGGCCGCTCCCAAACCCAAAACAAAGAAATCGGCCTCCAAATTCTCCGCACCAAACTCTACGAACAAAAGGTTCAAGAAGAGCAGGAAAAATACTCCGCCCAACGCCGTGCCCTCATCGGCTCCGGCGACCGCTCCGAAAAAATCCGCACCTACAACTTCCCCCAATCCCGCGTCACCGACCACCGCGTCAACCACACCTCCCACAACATCGAAGGCATCCTCCAGGGCCAAATCAACGAATTCACCGAAGCCCTCCAAAAAGCCGAAATGGAACAACGCCTAGCCGATGCCAACCTCGAATAAGGGCAGCGTCGTTTAACCGAACGAACGCCCAATTTCTCAACGGTAGGGTCGTTTTGACAAAACGACCACCCAAGCCGCCCTCCAAGCAACTCCTCGGCCGGTAGACCGGCTTCGACGAAGCCGTCCAATAACAACAGTCGAGCGCCCCATCGAAATCTACTCGCGAGCATCGACCCAATTCTCGGTTCGCCGAAACCGTTTCACAGACTCCCAAACCTCATCAGGCATCGAATTCTGCCAAACTCCACCAAGCACAATCGCAAACTTGGGATCTCTCCCCGCTTTCTCCACCACTCTTTCCATCACGCAGGAACCATGATGAACGAGGAGATCCTCAACCGGGCCAGCGGCAAAAACTTCGATACCCTGTTGCTCCTCGTCGAGCTCATGAATCGCCTCAACCAGAGCGAAGGCCTAATCAACATCAGTTTGCATTGCGGAGAAAAACAAATCATCAACCCACGAGATCAATTGCTTTTCCTTTTCCGAAATCGATTCATCCCACTGGCGAATCCAGAACTCCGCGACAATTTTTGGCTCCAGCAACTTCACCAGCTCCTCAATAATACCTCGGGCAGTATCCATACCCCGGATACCGCGACACCGACACGCTCGCCCCCCCAAACGCATCGCGATTCAAACTCCCATCCTCCCTCAAAAAACCATTATCCCGCCGCCACTGCTCCCGCGCCTTGGCCGCCTCCACCAAACCCAAATCCTCATTCCCGTCGAAACGCCACGTATTCTCATCCACCTGCCGCCTGTCCGGCCCCGGCCCCGGAATCACCCGCGCCTCAGGCACCTCCTCACTCGCCCGCGATTCCACCAGAATCGTCTCCTCGGACGCACATCCCACGAAAAAAATCGCCGAAACCAACAACAACTCCCGCATTTCTCTCGAAATCTAGCCCGAAACCCCTCCCCGAACCACCTCAAAAGCCTACACAGATAACTCTGGCCTCCTCTCTCCGCTTTCTCGATTCTCCCCCAAAGTGACCACCGTTCTCGAAGTCATCGACAAAGGCACCGCCTACCTCGAAAAACGAAACATCGAAAACGCTCGTCTCAACATGCAACTCCTCGTCGCCCACCACCTCGGCTGCTCCCGCATGGACCTCTACCTTCGCTTCGACGAACCTCTCACCGACGAACAGCTTCAACCCATCCGCTCCCACCTCAAACAGCGCGGCGAACGCATTCCCCTCCAACACCTGCTCGGCTCCGTCGAATTCTGCCGCCGCGAATTCAAAACCGACTCCCGCGCCCTCATCCCCCGGCCCGAAACCGAAGAACTCGTCTCCCTCATCCTCCACCAAGCCCACACCCTCAACAAACCCACCCGCCTCCTCGATCTCGGCACCGGCTCCGGCATCCTCGGCATCACCCTCGCCCTCGAACTCCCCCAAGTCTCCGAAGCCGTCCTCTCCGATATCTCCCCCGATGCCCTCGCCCTCGCTCAAGAAAACGCCGCCACCCATCAGGCCGAGTTCACCCTCATCGAATCCAACCTCTTCCAAAACCTCACCGGCACCTTCGACCTCATCGTCGCCAACCTCCCCTACGTCCCCGAAATCGACCGCCCCACCCTCGCCCCCGAACTCGCTCACGACCCCGACCTCGCCCTCTTCTCCGGCCCCGACGGCCTCGACCTCCTTCGCCAATTCATCCCCCTCGCCCTCCAACACCTCAACCCCAACGGCCTCCTCGCCCTCGAAATCGGCCACAACCAACACGAAAAAATCGCCGAACTACTCAAGTCATCTGAATTTCAGGAAATTGACATCCGTTCCGATCTTTCGGGAATCTCCCGCTTCCCCTTCGCACGAAAACCAGAACCAAAAACAACCCAAAGCTCCGCTTAAGACGAAACTCACGCCCCAAAATCCACTTTCACGATTTTTTGTGCCTTTTGCGGCGAAAAACAAATCTCTAACCACCCACCCAAACAACAACCATGGACAAACTTCTCGTACACGGCGGCACCCGCCTCAAAGGCGCCATCAATATCTCCGGCTCTAAAAACGCCTCCCTCCCCATCCTCGCCGCCACCCTCCTCACCGACGAACCCGTCATCATCCGCCGCGTCCCCGACGTCTCCGACACCAACTACATGCTCCAAATCCTCACCGCCCTCGGAGCTGACGTCGAACGCTCCTCCGGCACCGTCCGCATCACCTGCGCCAACATCAAACCCGACGCCCCCTACGAAATCGTCCGCCGCATGCGCGCCTCCATCTGCGTCATGGGCCCCCTCCTCGCCCGCCTCAACCGCGCCACCGTCTCCCTACCCGGCGGCTGCGTCATCGGCGACCGCCCCGTCGACCTCCACATCAAAGGCCTCGCTGCCCTCGGCGCCGACTGCGATGTCGAAGGCGGCAACATGGACCTCAAAGCCCCTGGCGGACTCCTCGGCACCGAAATCGACCTCCGCGGCAAACACGGCCCCACTGTCCTCGGCACCGACAACGTCATGATGGCCGCCTGCCTCGCCAAAGGCACCACCATCATCGAATCCGCCGCCAGCGAACCCGAAGTCGTCGACCTCGCCAACTTCCTCAACTCCATGGGCGCTAAAATCGAAGGCGCCGGCACCCGCCGAATTACGATTGAAGGCGTAGAAAAACTCTCCGGCACCGAACACACCGTCATCGCCGACCGCATCGAAGCCGGCACCTTCATGGCCGCCGCCGCCGCCTACTCCGAAGGCGTCACCCTCCACCGCGTCGTCGAAGAACACCTCGTCGCCGCCACCGATGTCCTCAAAGGCTGCGGCCACCACGTCGAATTCTCCAACGGGGGCAAATCCGTCCACGTCTCCCCCGGCAAAAACCCCACCGGAGCCAACATCACCACCGCCCCCTACCCCAAATTCCCCACCGACATGCAGGCCCAGTTCACCGCCCTCTTCGTCACCACCCCCGGCCTCTCCATCGTCGAAGACACCATCTTCCCCCAACGCTTCATGCACTGTGCCGAACTCTCCCGCATGGGAGCCGACATCAAAGTCGACCATGGCACCGCCGTCGTCACCGGCGTCTCCCAACTCTCCGGCGCACCCGTCATGGCCTCCGACCTCCGCGCCTCCGCCGCCCTCGTCCTCGGCGGACTCGCCGCCAGCGGAACCACCGAAATCAACCGTCTCTACCACATCGACCGTGGCTACGAACACATCGACGAAAAACTCCTCCAACTCGGCGCCAATGTCGAACGAGTCCGCGAGTAATCTCGACTTTCCGCCCCTCTCCTCTAGATTCCGCGCCCATGCGAAGCGCCGTCTCCCTTCTTGCCCTCGTATCCAGCCTTCAGGCCAACCTCGTCACGAGCACCCTCACCGTCGTCAATGAAGTCGGCTTCAACATCCTCGACGTCGAACTCGACTTCGGCGGCTTTGGAGTCGCCTACGACCAAACCTCCCTCTCCGGCACCCTCGACATCCGCATCACCATCGACCCGAACTCCGGTGACATCACCACCCTCGAACTCATCTCCGGCGATCTCGATGCCACTCCCCTCTCATTCTCCGGCAACCTGCTCTTCAACAACTTCCCCATCGGAACCTACAACGCCACCTCCTCCAACCTCGGGGGCACCGTAGACACCACCACACCCCCCTCAATCGTCAACCCTCTCACTGGCGAATCTCCCGCAGAAGACCACGAATTCATCTTCAACGAAGGCACCATCACCGGCACCGCCCTCGGCACCACTGTAAACGAAAACTTCGCCACCAACCCCGTCGCCGGAAATGGCAAAGTCGGCGACTTCGTCTGCATCCTCTCCACCCTCAATGCAGCAGCCTCCACCTCCTCTCTCAAAGTCTACGACCTCACCCTCGAATTCCCCGCCTTCGCCACCAATACCTTCCCCGTCGACGGCGGTTCCTTCGGCACCGTCAATGTCTCCTCACTTGCCCTCGGCGTTCTCAAAGCCGAAGGCCAAGTCGCCGTCCCCCTCAACCCCTACCTCGCTTGGGCCTCCGCCAACGGCATCCCCAACGCCCCCTTCACCGCTGATGCCAACAACGACGGCTTCTCCAACGGCCTCACCTGGGCCCTCGGCTACTCCCACCCCACCCCCATCTGCCCCCTCGCCATCCAAAACACCGACTTCATTCTCACCCCCGGCCCCGACGGCCTCCAAACCACCCTCACCATCGAAACCAGCACCACCCTCGCCGCCAACTCCTTCTCTAGCGCCCCCTCCGCCAACATCAGCACCTCCTCAAACCCCCTCGCCCCCGGCCAATTCTCACCTGTCACCGTCTCCAACCTCGCCGGCCCCACCCGCTTCTTCCGCATCTCCGCCCCAGACCCTGCCGCCGCCAACTGAAGCGGTCGTCCTCACTCCTTGCACCCAACCCACCCATCTGAGACCCTTCCCCTAGTGAGTCGCCTGTTCACCAACGACGCCTTCAAACTCTGCCTCTTCGCAGCCTTCGCGTTCCTCCTCGCCGCCCTCCTCACCCCCGTGATCTACAACATCGGCCAATTCCTCGCCGAAATCACCGCCAACAAATCTATCAACCCCCTCATCGACTACCTCGGCAAACACGCCCGCAAAGCCGACTTCGCCCGCTACTTCAACCGCTCCCTCTACCTCGCCACCCTCATCCTCCTCCCCCTCCTTCTCCTCTCCCTCGACGCCCGCAAAAACGGCTTCTTCCGCAACGGACCCTGGTCCTTCGCCCTTCCTGCCCGCTCCGTCGCCTCCCAACTCGGCCAACCCCTCCGCCAACCGAAACACCGCACACTCCACCTCCTTGGCGGCTTCTTCCTCGCCGCCGGTCTCCTCCTCCTCACCGGCTTCCTCCTCGTCCGCCTCGAATTCTTCCAATGGGTCTCCGAACCCAAAACCGCCAAAATCCTCACCAACTCACTCACTACGGGTGCCATCGTAGCTCTCATCGAGGAATTCCTCTTTCGCGGCATCCTCCTCGGCATCTTCTTCCGGGCCCTCCGCCCCGTCCTCGCCATCGTCCTCCTCTCCCTCCTCTTCGCTTGCCTCCACTTCATGCAACCTCCCGACGGCCTCTCCGTCTCCGACCCCGAAGCCTGGACCGCTGGCTTCGAATTCCTCGGCCTCATTGCCAGCCGCTTCCTCTCCCCCATCAGCATCCTCTTCGAATTCACCACCCTCTTCATCGTTGGTCTCATCCTCGCTGCCACCCGCTTTGCCACCGCCTCCCTCTGGCTTCCCATCGGCCTCCATGCCGGCTGGGTCTTCGCCCTCCTCACCTTCAATGGACTCACCGACCGCACCACCAAACTCCCCCACTGGACCGAACTCATGGTCGGCCAACAACTCACCGAAGGCCTCGTCCCCCTCGCCGCCCTCTCTTTCACCGGACTCGTCCTCTACCTCTTCCTCCGCTCCGAAAATCCTTCTCAAATCTCCTCCGCCACCAAATCATCCCCCCTGTGATTCTCCCTCGCCTCCTCGACTGGATCTACCCTCCTCGCTGCACCCTCTGCGAAACACCCCTCAACAACGGTCGCCACCTCTGCCAAACCTGCTCCCACCAACTCCCCCGCCTCAATAACAACCGCTGCCTCACTTGCGCCCACCAACTCGAAGGCCCCGTCGGCCTCCAACCCCAGTGCCCCAACTGCCAAACCCTCAAACCCGCCTTCGACTTCGCCAACGCCTCCCTCCTGGGAACCGCTCACGTCATCGACCTCATTCACCGCTTCAAGCTCCAGGGCCAGGTCGAACTCGCCCGCGACCTCGCCCCCTTTCTAGTAGACACCTTCCGTTCCGATTCGCGCTTCACCCAACTCGCCAACCCCCTCCTCATTCCCGTCCCTCTCCACCCCCGCCGTCAACGCGAACGCAAATACAACCAAGCCCACGAACTCACCCGCTTCACCGCCAAACTCCTGGACATCAACTCCCAAAACCTCCTCCGCCGCACCGCCTTCAAACCCCGCCAAGCCACCCTCACCCGCAAACAACGCCTCCAAAACCTCCACAACGCCTTCACCCCCAAATCCCCAAAAACCAACCTCAAAAACCGCGACCTCATCCTCATCGACGACGTCCTCACCACCGGATCCACCCTCCACGAATGCGCCCGCGCACTCCGCTCCGGCAAACCCCGCACCATCGCCGTCCTCACCGTCGTGCGCGCCTGATATCCATCATAACCAACTCGTTCCCAACACCTCACGAAGGCACATTCCGCCATTGTGAAGCCCCCGTCCCAAGCTACAATCTCCCCTCACGAAGCTATGGGCATCTTCAAAAAACCACCCCTCCGCAGCGGCAAAAAAAACGGCGGCGTCCCCGACGACCTCTGGACCAAATGTCCCAGTTGCGGCGAACTCATCCACACCCTCGACCTCAAACAAAACAACCACGTCTGCCCCCACTGCGGACACCACTTCCTCCTCCCCTCCCGCGACCGCATCGACATGCTCGCCGACCCCGGCAGCTTCCAGGAAATCAACCAATCCCTCTTCTCCTCCAACCCCCTCGGCTTCGACAAATACGAAGACAAAGTCGCCAAACTCCGCGAAGCCACCGGACTCAACGACGCCGTCGTCACCGGACGCGCCAACATCGAATCCCTGCCCGCCGTCCTCGCCGTCATGGACTTCAAATTCTTTGCCGGCTCCATGGGCTCCGTCGTCGGCGAAAAAATCACCCGCGCCATCGAAACCGCCACCAAAGAAAACCGCGCCATCATCATCATCTCCGCCTCCTCAGGCGCACGGATGCAAGAAGGCATGCTCTCCCTCATGCAAATGGCCAAAACCTGCGGCGCCCTCTCCCGCCATCAAGAAGCCAAACTCCCCTTCATCTCCGTTCTCACCCACCCCACCACCGGTGGCGTCACCGCCTCCTTCGCCACCATCGGCGACATCAATCTCGCCGAACCCGGATGCATGATCGGCTTCGCCGGACCACGCGTTATCAAGGAAACCACCCACCAAACCCTCCCCAAAGGCTTCCAAACCGCCGAATTCATGCTCGCACACGGCCTCATCGACTCCATCGTCGAACGCAAAAACCTCCGCTCGAAACTCGGCGAACTCCTCAGCTACCTCATGGTCAACGCCCCCCCCTGCCCCACGGCCTAACCTGAACCCATGCGCCTCCTCCTCCTCGCTCTTTTTTGCTCCGTAGCCTCTGCGACTGCAAAAGAATCCCGCGAACTCCTCACCGCTCGCGACGCCCTCGCCGACGGACTCCCCGACGTTGCCACCTCTCGCCTCGAACAACTCCTCACCACCTCCCGCCTCGATCCCGAACTCCGCTCCCAAGCCCAACTCCTCCTCCTCGAATCTCTGGTCCGCCAAGGCCGCTTCCAAAACGCCCTCGACCGTCTCCCCAAAAACACAACCTCCCCGGAAGTCCGCTACTGGCAAGCCCTCGCCCTTGCCGGCAACAACCAAAACGAAGCTGCCCAACAAATCCTCGCCGAACTCGCAAACTCCGCTCCCGAAACCCTCCGCAAACAAGCCCTCCTCAACTCCATCGAAATCTCCCGCCAACAAAACGACCCCACCACCGCCCTCAAAACCCTCGACCAACTCGACAAAACCTTCCCTCCTCTCCGCCCCCTCCTCCGCGCCCAAATCCTCTTCGAACAACAATCCTACCCCCAAGCCCTCGAACTCCTCACCAAGCTCGAATCCACCACCCCTGCCTCCACCCTCCTGCAAGCCCAACTTCACCTCGCCATCCAACAACCCCAAAAAGCCCTCTCCCTCCTCAAAACCCTCGCCCCCTCCACACTCCCTCCCGCCAGCAAAACCCTCTCCACCCTCGCCCTCGCCGAAAGCCATCGCCTCCTCGCCCAACCTGCCCAAGCAGCCACCATCCTTCTTGCCTACCTCAACTCCCACGCCGGCGACGACATCCCTCGGAGCATCTTCGCCTCCCTCAAAGCATCCGCAAAAGGCCCCACCGCACTCACCATCCAAGAAGAACTCACCCGCTTCCTCCAACCCGAATCCCTCGGCGAAGACTCCAACCCCATCACGACCGCAAAACTCGAAACCGCCCTCCTCCTCGCTCAACTCCAACCGAATACCCAAAACGAACAACTCCAAAAACTCATCACCCTCGCCCCCGCAAGCCGGCACGCCCACGAAGCCCGCCTCCAACTCGCTCAAAGCCTAATCCCATCCGAACAATCCGAAGAAGCTAGAAAACTCCTCTCCGCCGTCCAACAATCACCCTTCCCCGCCCTCTCCGCCCAAGCAGCCGATCTCCTCGCCCGCCTCGCCAACCCCGGCGACGCCACCAAGCTCTTCCAAGAAGCCACCCTCCACCCGCTTCCCTCCTTCACCGAAACCGCCCTCCTCAACCAAGCCCTCTCCCAACTCAAACAAGACCCCACACCCTCCCTCTCAAGAATCCAAAACAAGCTCCAACAACCCGAAAACCGCACCCTCCTCGACATCGAACGTGCCCTCGCCCTCACCCGCCACCAACACCCCCACGCCCTCGCCGCCGTCAATGCCATCCTCGATTCCCACCCCAACCACTCCCGCGCCGACGAAATCCGCCTCGCCCTCGCCAAAATCATCGCCGAATCCCCCAACCCCGACCTCGCCCTCATCCAAGCCCAATTCGACACCATCAACCGCGAAAACCTCACCCCCGAGAGCTCTCGCCGCCTCTTCTTCATCGAACACCAACTCGCCTCCGTCCGCGGAGACTGGTCCCTCGCCGTCGCCGCCGGAAACCAGCACCTCAAGCAATTCCCCACCGAAGAAAACCGCTCCCTCGTACTCCTGCGCCTTGCCGAAGCCTGCTTCCACAACGAGGACTTCAGCCGCTCACACTTCCTCTTCAACCGTGTCGTCGAACTCGAACCCACCGGCAACCTCCGCGACCTCGCCCTCCTCTTCGCCGCCCGCTCCAACCTCGGCATTCCAACTGCCGAAGCTACCAACTCCGCCCTCGCCCTCCTCGATACCCTCATCGACGAAGCCGGCCCCCTCGCTCAAGAAGCCCGCCTCCTCAAAGCACGCACCCTCTTCCAGAACCTCGGCAAAGCTCGCGAAGCTCTCACCACCCTTGCCTCCCTCCCCGGCAAGCTCATCGACCACCCCAACGCCGCCCTCCTCTCTGCCGAAGCCCACCGCGAACTCGGACCCACCGACGGCAGCGAATTTTCCAAAGCCGTCACCATCTACGAAGCCCTCCTCAAAGACGACCGCACCAACTACCCCCGCTCGAACCAAATCCACTTCCTCCTCGCCCGCACCTTTCGCGAAAGCGGCCAACCCGCTCGCGCCCTCGACGCCTGCCTCCGCGTCGTCAATTTCGAAAACCTTCCCGTCGGCGAAAAACTCACCGACTGGTCCTACTACTACGAATGCGGCTTTGAAGCCCTCCGTATCCTCGAAGACGCCAAACGCTTCCGACCCGCCTACCAACTCGCCCTCAAACTCGCCGCCTCAAATGGCCCCGGTGCCGAACAAGCAAAAGCTCACGCCGAACAACTGCAGCTCGAACACCTCCTCTGGGAATAGAGTCACTACTCCCCGTTTGGCCCCACTTCCGGGCCATCCATGAAAAACCGGAAACGATTCCCCTCATTCTGCACCCCCATGTCCTCAATACGCTGGCGCACTTCCGGATCCACCGCAGCCTTATCCTGCGGAGTATCCCACGGCCCCTCGTAAACCAAATTCCCCTCCCGGTCCCGCACCGCCACCTCCGTCTGCCCATTCCGCATCCGCATCGCAATATCCCCATGCTCGTCCGCCCACGTCACCGAACTCTGCGCATTCAAATCAATATCGAATTTGCCTTCCGCATCCGGCAAATCACCATCAAAAAACTCATGCAACTTCAGGCCGATGTCCGCCGCATTAAGCTGCTCGTGAATCATGTCCCGCAGGCGCTTCACTTCTTCCCGCGCATTCTCCCCAAAATCTCCTCCCGGCTGCGGCCAAATCTGCTGCAAACCTCCCAAACCCCGATTCCTCTCCTGAATCGCATCAATCCCCGGCACCCCCTTTGGCCGCGCTCCCAGTGTCACCACCCGTTCTTCCTTTTGTCCCTTCCTCACCAACCCCACCGTCACCTCTTCGCCCACAACGCAGTCCTGAATCCGGTCCCGCAAGTTCGTCGGTGAATCAATCGCCTCCCCCTCGAATTCTAACAAAATGTCATGCTCCTGGAGTCCCGCAATCGCCGCTCCACTCTGCGGATGCACCGTTTTCACCACCACTCCATGCTCCAAACCCAAATGCAGCGCCAACGTCTCATCAATCGTCAAACTCCCCACTCCCAAAAACGGCCTCCCCTCGACTTCCACGGCCGCCTGCTTCAACTCCACCCTCTTTTCCTCAACTTCAAATGGAGCCCCCTCCGCTTGCCGCGGAATCTCCTTCAACTCAGGCATCTCATCATCCAAAGAAGCCGGACGCTCCACTCCGAAAATCCACTGGCCAGCTCCCGAGCCGACCACCAACGCGTAAATCAATCCATTCTTCACGTTTCTCATTTTCCCATGCAGCGACTCCTTCGCCCCAGTTTGTCTCAAAATCGCTAAGCTCAGTAAGACACTGGAACGACGTAAAAATCAACCTGCGGACGGGTCACCTTAATCCCTATATTGCTCCGCGTTTTGAAATCTGCCTGATCCTCCCGCACAATCCGAATCACCTGCATCGGATCCCCCTGCCGATTCCGAATCACCCCCGCATCAATCGAATTCACATTCCGCTCCGCTGCCACCGGCACCAAAGAAGCCTGCCGCACCACCGGAACAGGTCCCAACTCGTTCAACGAAACAATCCCATCTCCCCCTCCCGGAAAAATCAATCCACTCAAAGCACCCATCAAAGCCACCGCTGCCGCCGCGGCCCACATCGGTCGCCAACTCCCCGCAGAATTCCTCTCCGTCTTCGCCGTCGGAAATGGAACCACCTTCGCTTCTGCCGGAACATCATCCTCCCACCGATCCATCGCCTCTGCCATACGCGCCACCACCTCACTCGACAACGGACTGGGTGAAATCCGTCTCAACTCGTCCTCCAACTTCTGAAGTTCTACGTCCATAACTTTATCGACTCTTAAATATCGCCGCGAATCCTCGCCGCCGCAAGTTTCTTTCTCAGCGCTTCGAGACCGTAACGATAGCGAGACGCCGCTGTATTCAAGGAGATATCCAGCGCCTGACCAATTTCATCAAACGTCCGGTCCCCCCACACTTTCATCACCACCACCTCCGAAAACTTCGGAGGCAGCTCCTTCAAAGCCACTTCGATCATCGCCGCCTGCTCGCCGCCTCCATCCAGTTCCGCAAACCAACTCCCCTCATCCGAGCTGCGCAAACCCTTCGCATCCTCCATCACCGTCTCCTCCCTCTTCCGCCGTCTGTCGTCTTTGCGACCCTTGTCGATCGCCTCCCGTCGAATCTGCGTGAACATAAACGGCATCCACGCCTCCTGCCCCCCCACAAAAGTCCCCTCCCCCACCTTCCG
>JBCCZX010000090.1:0-12934 GCA_039186735.1 Verrucomicrobiota bacterium
ACCCCAACCGCGCCCTCGGCCTCCAACTCCTCCTCGACTCCACTCTCGCCGACCACTTTCTCCCCGAACTCCGCCCGCTCCAAGGCTGCGAGCAACCTCCCCAATGGCACCCCGAAGGCGACGTCTTCACCCACACCAAAATCGCCCTCGACCTCCTCCCCGACGACGCCCCCCTCGAACTCACCCTCGCCGTCCTCCTCCACGACATCGCCAAACCTCCCACCCAAACCTTCGACGAGGCCGACAACCGCATCCGCTTCAACGGCCACGACTCCCTCGGCGCCGAAATGTCCGAAGAAATCCTCCGCCGCCTTAAATTCTCCAACGCCACTATCGAAGCCGTCCGCGAAATGGTCGCCCGCCACATGCAATTCATGAACGTCCAACAAATGCGCACCGCCAAACTCAAACGCTTCATGTCTCGCCCCACCTTTCCTCTCGAAATGGAACTCCACCGCGTCGACTGCGCCTCCTCCAACGGCTTCACCGACAACTACAAATTCCTCCAAGCCAAAGAACAAGAATTCGCCAATGAACCCCTCATCCCTCCCCCCCTCGTCACCGGAAAAGACCTCATCGCCCGTGGAATCGAACCCAGTCCCCGCTTCCGGATTATCCTCGAAGAAATCCAAACTCGTCAGCTGGAAAAAGTCCTGACCAATCGCGAACAAGCCCTCGCCCACCTCGAAACCCTCCTTTCTGAAACCTCATAATAGCGCATTCCCCACTTTCCGGCGTTTCTCCAGTTTGATAAATATGAAAAAGGTGAAATCAAACAACGCCGCCAAAGCCCTGAGCTTGGCATCAATCCTTCTCTCTTCTTCCCTCTTCGCAGTCACCGTTGCGACTCCCATCGGCTCTGGCGTGCATACTTCCCCTCCCGCCAACGGCGCCCCTTGGGACAACGTTCTCAATGTCGTCGGCGTGAATGGCTCGGCCGTTTACCTAGGCAGCGGCTGGGTGCTAACTGCTAACCATGTTTATATCGACAAGTCTCCCTTCACTGTAGCCCACGACGGCATCACCTAAGCCGAAGACCCTGCCCATGTCTACGAACTCGCCAATCCGGCTCCCATTCCTGCCACCGGCACCGCTAATCCCGACATGCGTCTCATCCGTCTGACCTCTACCATTCCCCTCCCCACTATCCCTCTCGGAGGCCTGCAAACTGACGATGAGATTACCATGATTGGCTGGGGCTCCGGTAAATCATGGGGCTTCAACACTATCGAAGTGGAACCCATCAATGTCTTCGGCAGTGGCCGGAACAGCGCTTCCGCTTGGACCGACTACGACTCCGCAACCATTGGCGAAGGTCAGGGCATCTCTGGTGACTCCGGTGGTGGAGCCTTCTACCAAGACAACGGCACTTGGACCCTCGGTGGCATTTTTATCGGCATCGGTTCCCTCACCATGGGCGGACAAAACGGCACCTTCTTCTCCGATCTCGATTTCTACACCCCCGAAATCAACAACATCATCGCCACTCAAGGCTCCGCTATCCCCGAGCCCGCAAATCTCGCCGTCTTGGGACTAGCCATCTTTCTCAGACGTCGCCGAAAGTAGGTTCAGCAGCGCTATCTGATAAGTAGCGAGAAGCGCACTGCTGGGAATCTCTCAGACAGCCTCACAAGAACTCTTCTCAAAACGCTCGCCTCAAATAGTGAAAGACCTCTCCCGCCTCTTTCACCGCTTGCGCCCCCTCACCAATCAAAATCGGCCGCTCTTCCTCACCCACCCCGTCCCGCCCATGAGACCCCTTCACCAAACCAGCATCCAACGGAATCACATCCATAAAACCACGAAACCCCAACTTCTTCTTCGCTAAAAAGGCCGCCACCTTCACTTGCGGAAATCTCAATTCCGGATTCACAAACAATTCCACCGGGTCATAGCCCGGTTTCCGGTGAATATCGATCGTCCGCGCAAAATCGGGAGCCTTCGCATCATCCTCCCAATAATAATAAGTAAACCAACTATCCTCCTCCGCAACGGCTATCAAATCCCCTCCGCGCTGACCGCCCACCCCTTCCCACCCGTCGCGCACTGCCTCCACTCCTTCCACCCGCTCTAACAGTTCCCTCACCTCCGTCTTCTTGTTCTCGTCTCTCAAATAGATATGCGCCACTTGGTGATCAGCCACCGCAAACACCTCGCTCGCCCCGCAATCCAGCCTCTCCAATCCCAACTCATCCTTAATCTGAATCCATCCCTGCTCGCGAAAAAGACGATTGAGATGAACCGGGCGCGAAACTGGCGAAATCCCATACTCAGACAGCACTACAACCTCCACTCCTCTCCCCTCAAAAAACTCCACCGCCTCCATCACCACCTCATCAAGTTTCCTCAATTCCTCGTCCATCTCCGGCGCCCCCGGTCCCCACTTCTGCAAACCATAATCAAGATGGGGCAAGTAGACTAAGTTCAACTCCGGCTTCTCTCGCTCCTCAATCCAACGGGCTGTCTCCGCAATCCACTTCGTGGACTCAATCCCCGCACGCGGCCCCCAAAACGCAGGAAATGGAAAATCCCCATAAGCCTGCTTCACCTCATCGCGCAAACTCAGTGGCTGCGCATAAACATCAAAAACCTTCCGCCCGTCCGCCGGATACATCGGCCGCGGCGTCATCGAAAAATCCGCACTCGAATACATGTTATACCACCAAAACCACTTCGCACACCGAAAGCCCTCCCGCTCCCCTCGCAACGCTTCCCACAACTTCTCCCCCCGCACCAAGTGGTTGCTCTGCTTCCAGAACTTCACCTCCGCCTCCTCCCGATCATACCAGCCATTCCCCACAATCCCGTGCTCATCCACCGACCGTCCCGTCAAATACGTCGTCTGTGCCGAACACGTCACCGCCGGAAACTCCGGTCGAAAAGAACTCACCTCCCGCATTTCTGCCCAAGCCTTCAATCGCGGCATTCCGGCCAATTCCCGCTTCGTCAACGCCACCACATTGAGCACAGCCAATCTCTTCATGCGCTCGCCAACAAACCCGCTTCCCTCGCTTTCAATTCACTCAAGCACCTCTCCAAAACCTCGTCGTCCATCTCGTTCACTTCCACTCCACGACCAATCCCCTCTAACAACAAGATCGTCAACCGACCGCCCAAGTGTTCTCGAAACTCTTCTAGGCCCGCAAAAACCTCCAGTCGCCCCGTTTCACTCCTCCAATCCAAGGCCTCGTCCCACAGCGTCAATTTCAGACCCGCCAACACCCCCAATATCCTCTCCGCCTCCTCCTTCCCCAATCGCCCTGTCTTTACCGAATAAAGCACATCCAAACTCAATCCAATCGCCACCGCCTGCGCGTGACTCACCCGAAAATTCGTCAGCTGCTCCAACTTGTGTGCCGCCCAGTGCCCGAAATCCAAAGGCCGACTGCTCCCACTCTCGAAGGGATCCCCCCCCAACGCAATGTGTTCCGCATGAAGAATCGCTGATCGCTCCACCGCTTCTTCCAACAGCGCCGGTTTCAGCGCCGACAATCCCGCGACATGATCCTCAATCCAGTCAAAGAAGCTCCCATCCTTCACCAGCGCCACCTTCACCGCTTCCACCAATCCTTCTCGCCGTTGCCCTTCCGGCTGCGAATGCAAAAAATCAAAATCGTTCACCACCGCAAATGGCACCGCAAATGCCCCCAGAAAGTTCTTCTTCCCATATTTGTTAATCCCGCACTTCACCCCCACCCCACTATCATCCTGCGACAAGGTCGTCGTCGGAAAGCGCACCAAACGCACCCCCCGATGCACCGTCGCCGCCGCAAACCCCACCACATCCAGAAACGCCCCTCCTCCAATCGCAAAAACATAGGAGTGCCGATCAATTCCTGCCCCCGCAATCTCATCACAAGCCTGCTCGTAAACCCTCTCGTCGACCTTGCACTGCTCCCCCCCAGCCAAAAAATGAATCCCAACCCACTTCAGCCCCTCCACCTCTCGAACCTTCGCCTCGACCCTCTCCGCCAAATCCGGAAAAAAGCCTCTCAGCCCCTCTTCCATCAAAACCACCACCCGCGCAGCTGGACCCCGCTCTTCAAACAACTCTTCCAAGACCTCACTCTCAGCTCCAAACACATTCCGCTCGAACACAATCCGATGCCGGAAGGTCAGGGGTATCTCGAAATCACGCCGCATCGGATGGATAATTCTAACCCCCTCTACGCCTCCTGACCACTGATTCTTAGCTCCATCAACCCACCGAAATGAGTCTCCAGAGCCATCAGGGCATCGGAGTCGGCATGCTGGAAGCTTCCGACATCGCTCCAATCACAACGAAAACGATCGCAATCACACTGAACACAATCGATATGTATCCCAAAATCAGCCCCGTCAGCGCCATTCCCCCCCCAGTTTGAGGAACGCTCGCCCGCCGAATCTGGCCCCGGGCAAGATGCCCACAAATCACCGCCGGCAGCCCCGTCAAAATCCCAAAACAAAGCAACGCCAGAATCCCCAGAATCATGCTCACCAACGCCATCGTATTCTGCTCCACCGGAGCCGTGAGCTGAACTGGCTGCACGGGTGCCGCAGGCGCCGTATACGGACGACTTGCCGCTTCCAACGGTGACGCCGCACTCGGAGTAACCTCACCTTCCGGACTCGGCGTCACCGGAACAGGCTCCCGCAACTCCAACACATCTCCCAGCGGCGTCCAATTCGCCATCCCCTCTTTCCAAACCAGCGTCGCATTCGAAAGCTCTCCCGCCTTCAAACGCTGCCGAATCTCATCGGCCTCAACCGGCCCCTGCTGCTGCTGATCCTTTGAATAAAACCACATAAGCTCTCAATCTGTTCTGAGTTACATCCCCATTATCTCATACCCGCCATCCACATAAATCACCTGCCCCGAAATCGATGCCGAACCCTCACTCACCAAAAATACCCCCGTCGCCCCCAACTCCTCCCCCGAACAACTCCGCCCCAGTGGAGCCTTCTCCCCATACTCCTTATACATGTTGTTGAACCCCGCAATTCCCCGCGCCGCCAAAGTCTGCACCGGTCCCGCACTGATGCAGTTCACTCGAATCTTCTGAGCCCCCAAATCCGCCGCCAAATATCGCGTGCTCGCCTCCAAGGACGCCTTCGCCACTCCCATCACATTGTAATGAGGAATCACCTTCACCGCTCCATAATAACTCATCGCCACGATACTCCCCCCCTCAGTCATCAACGGCGCTGCCGCTCGACTCAATGCCACCAGCGAATACGCGCTGATATCATGCGCCAACGAAAACGCCTCCCGCGTCGTGTTCAAAAACTCCCCTTCCAACGCCTCCTTCGGCGCAAACGCCACCGAATGCAGCACCATATCCACCCGATCCGTCTTCTTCTTCACCTCCTCAAAAAACGCCGCAATCTCCTCATCACTCGTCACATCACACGGAAACAACCCCGTCTCCTTCCCAAACGTCTCCAACAGCTGCTCCACATTCCCCTTCAACCGATCCCCCTGATAATTGAAAATCAACGTCGCCCCCGCCTCGTGCCAAGCCTTCGCAATCGACCAGGCGATGCTCCGCTTGTTCGCTACCCCAAAGACCAATCCCACCTTCCCTGCCAACGGTTTTGCCGTGTCACTCATCCGCGCCAGCTTCCAAAACCACCCTCGCTCCCGCAACCCCGAAAGTAGCCATCACACACCCCAGCCTTGTAACATTCCTCCCAGATTCCCCATTCTCCCCACCCTTGAGCGCGAAAAACATCCTCATCACCGGCGGCGCCGGCTTCATCGGCTCCCACCTCGCCGAATCCCTCCTCGCCGACGGCCACCAAGTCACCATCTTCGACGACTTCAACGACTACTACGACCCCGCCATCAAGGAATCCAACATCATCCCCATCCGCGACCAAGTCACCCTCATCCAAGCCGACATCCGCGACGCCGTCGCCGTCGAACGCGCCTTCGCCGCCGGGAACTTTGACACCATCATCCACCTCGCCGCCCGCGCCGGCGTCCGCCCCTCCATTTGCGACCCCAAACTCTACGTCACCACCAACATCGACGGCACCTTCAACCTCCTCGACGCCTGCCGCTACCACAACGTCAAACACTTCATCTTCGCCTCCTCCTCCTCCGTCTACGGCGTAAACAAAAAAGTCCCCTTCGCCGAAACCGACCCCATCACCCGCACCATCTCCCCCTACGCCGCCACCAAAATGGCCTGCGAGCAAATCTGCTCGAACTACGCCCACCTCTTCAACATCCGCACCGTCTGCCTTCGCTTCTTCACCGTCTACGGCCCCCGCCAACGCCCCGACCTCGCCATCAACAAATTCACCAAACGCATCCTCGCCGGCGAACCCATCCAGCGCTACGGCGATGGCAGTAGCCGCCGCGACTACACCTACATTGCCGACATCGTCGCCGGCATCCGCGGAGCCATCGACTACACCGGCAGCGACTTCGAAATCGTCAACCTCGGCGGCTCCCACACCACCACCCTCACCGAACTCATCGAAACCCTCGAAGACGTCATCGGCCAAAAAGCCATCATCGAACAACTTCCCGACCAACCCGGCGACGTCCCCCAAACCTCCGCCGACGTCTCCCGCGCCAAAGAACTCTTCAACTGGCAACCCCAAACCTCCCTTCGAGAAGGACTCTCCCACTACGTCGAATGGTATCGCCACCAGGATTGCTAGCTCCAACAATCGGCAATCACTTCCTCGGCTTGCAAACACCTCCTTGAAACATTAAGGTCAAGCGATGTCAGAAGCCGCAGCAGAAGCTCTCAAGACGATCCGTTCCCTCCCTCGCGAGGAACGCATTCTCATCTTTGCAGAGCTCCGCCAGGAATTCGACGAAACTGCTTACCTTCTTTCTACCGAGGCCAATCAGAAAGCGATTTTCAATTCTCTCGCGCAGGCAAAAGCTGGAATGACCGTCCCGCATGCACTCATCGAAGAATGAATTTGTCTTGGACCGAGCTTGCCTGGGAACAATATCTCTATTGGCAAAACCAAGATAAGAGAACCCTCAAACGGATTAACGTCTTAATCAAGGACACCCTCCGAAACCCATTTGATGGTTTGGGCAAACCCGAACCTCTCAAAGGCCTTCTTGGCGGATGTTGGTCAAAGAGGATCGACGAGAAGAACCGTCTCGTCTACCAAGCGACCGACACCCAGTTGCTCATTCTTCAATGCCGCTTTCACTACGACGACAAGTGACCGAAACCAACCACACCCGCCTCTTCCTCTACTGGCTCAGCGGAATCACCCTCCTCCGCCTCCTCTGGCACCTCCTCCTCAACCCTGTCGGCATCATGGGCGACGAAGCCTACAACTGGGACTGGGGCCGCCACCTCGCCTGGGGCTACTACTCCAAGCCCCCCGGCTCCGCCTGGCTCCACGGTCTTATCAACGCCCTCTCCGGCGGCTCTCTCTTCGCCATCAAAGCCACCTCCACCCTCCTCGCCGGCGCCAGCACCCTCTTCTTCTTCCTCACCCTCCGCCACCTCTTTGACCAGCGCTTCGCCTTCTGGACCGCCCTCCTCTACCTCCTCACCCCCGGCCAACTCCTCGTCTCCTCCATTCTAACCGCCGACGCCCAACTCTTCTGCTACTGGAACCTCAGCCTCTTCGCCACCGTCCAAATCCTCTTCCCCAAATCCTCTCAAGAGACTTCCAAGCTCCCCTGGCTCATCCTCTTCCTTGCCCTCGCCCTCGGCCACCTCGCCAAACAAATGATGCTCATCAACATCATCCTCTTCCTCCTCGCCACCATCCTCATCCGCCCGCAACTCTTCAAAAATACCCTCACCTACCTCATCCCCCTCCTCTCTCTCATCTCACTCATCCCCCCCCTCTACTGGAACTCCCAAAACAACTGGATCACCGTCGAACACACCGCCCACCACTTCGACTCCGAAGAATTCGACCTCCTCGGCATCCTCGAACGCTTCGGCGTCCTCGCCCTCCTCACCGCCCTCCTCCTCACCCCCCTCGCCCTAGCCGCCATCCCCAAAGCCCTCATCCAGGGAGCGCGGAGCACCATCTCCGCATTGCCATCGAAGAAAGCCCCCAAACTCCTCTTCCTCATCCTCTACGGCCCCCTCCCCTTCGCCGTCATGTTCCTCATGACCTTCCGCCAAGAAGTCAACCCCAACTGGCCCGGGGCCTACCACGCCGCCACCCTCGCTGCTACCGCCTACCTCTTCTTCCTCAAAAGCCCCAAACCAGAACTTCAAAACTCAATCTTCGATGTCCGATGTTCGATGTTCACCTTCTCCCTCCGCTTCACCGCCGCCATCACCTCCCTCGTCTTCCTCGCCTTCCCCGCCGCCGAATTCCTCTTCAAAGTCATCCCTCCCGCCAAAGCCCAACGCCGCACCTACTGGGGCTACCCCCAACTCTCCCAAAACATCGCCTCCCACGACCCCCATCGCACCCACGCCATCATCCTCCACGGCCACCGCGACGGAGCCTCCGAGCTCGCCTTCTCCATGCCCGGACAACCCGAAGTCCACGTCTGGAACGAAAACGACCGCATCCAACACCAATACGACTTCTGGCCCGGCCCCGACCCCGGCCAACCCGCCCTCATCGTCATCGAACGCC
The DNA here is from genome assembly GCA_039186735.1 of Verrucomicrobiota bacterium. Lineage (GTDB taxonomy): Bacteria > Verrucomicrobiota > Verrucomicrobiia > Verrucomicrobiales > Akkermansiaceae > Roseibacillus. Next base: position 8,569 of record JBCCZX010000090.1, read on the forward strand.
GCCGCGCCGAAAACGACGGCCTCCCCACCGAAGCCATGCCCTCCTACCTCGGCCCCCTCACTTTCCTCGCCGAATACGACCTCCACCCCTCCCGCGACTTCCCCAAATTCCGCGTCTACCGCACCGACTCTCTCATCTCCTGGCCCTCCCCGGTAGCCTCCTCAAGACGGGGAAATCCCTAGCCCCTGCTGGCCGCACTTTCTACCCTCCCCCGAAAGCTGCGCATGCCCTACTCCATCATCATTCCCTTCTACAACGAGGAAGACACCGCCAAAGACGTCCTCGAAGAAGTCATCCAAACCAACCCCGACGCCGAAATCATCGCCGTCAACGACGGCTCCTCCGACAAAACCTGGGACATCCTTCAATCCTTCGTCCCCAAAATCCGCGCCCTCCAACTCCCCGTCAACAAAGGCCAATCCGCCGCCATGTACGCCGGGCTCCGCAACTCCACCCAACCCCTCGTCGCCCTCATGGACGGCGACGGCCAAAACGACCCCGCCGAAATCCCCAACCTCATCGCTGAACTCGAAAAATCCGGCAAAGACTTCGTCTGCGGCTACCGCGCCAACCGCCAGGACACCGCCTCCCGACGTTACGCCTCCAAATTTGCCAACAAAATCCGCCGCGCCTTCCTCAACGACGGCGTCCGCGACACCGGCTGCTCCCTCAAAGCCATGAAACGCGAGTGCATCGACGCCCTCGTCCCCTTCAACGGCATGCACCGCTACATCCCCGCCCTCCTCCTCCAAGCCGAACACGACTTCACCGAAATCCCGGTCAACCACCGCTCCCGCCTCGCCGGCGAATCCAAATACACCAACTGGGACCGCGCCCTCCGCGGCATCCACGACCTCATCGGCGTCTCCTGGCTCATCAAACGCAAAGTCCCGTTTTCTATTCAGGAATATTCAGAATAATAACCCCTCATTGAACGCTCATCACTTGATGCACCACATAAAGAATCTCTCTTTAATATCGTGTTTAGCCCTGTTCTTTCTTCAGAGCTTAACAGGAGCGAACCCGGCAGTTATCACAGTGACTGGTGACGTTCAAAAACAGGGGCAACTCGAAATCGGTGAATTGATGTCTCTTAGCCAAGTTCTCACAAGCGCAGGCTTCGATCCAAAACTTCTGCTTGTTCAAGCTGAGCCTTATCCATTCGAGATCACAGCTTATCGAAATGGTTTCTCGAAAAAGTTCGACATCAAGAATCAACCTGCCCTTTCGCTAGCAACAGTGGTGTATCGGAACACTACTATACAGGTAGTCAATTATGAAGCCCGCAAGATCGCTTTGGATGAGTCTTACGGCAAGCTCGAAGAAAAATGGTCCAAATATCCAGAAGTCATTCTGACAGAATTCGAACAGCTTGTATCGACTCAAAACAGACTGGATGCTTGGAGTGGGCAGAGCAGGCTTAAGTCGATTGAACCATCAGAACAGCGAATTATCTCTCGGCTATCTAAAAGCACACGCTCGAACTTACTAAAAGCGATTCACTCCAAAACATCTGAATTAGCCAATGCGGGCCTTGGACCAAAACACCCTTTAAGCGCACGTCTTGATTACCTTTCAAACCTCGACTTTAGCCACTCACCAAGTAACAGAGAAGGTTTTATGCATTCGCCTTTCTTCAACGGGACGGTTTTCGGAAAACCACTCATCCTCTACCCCTGGAAACTCATCGGCTACTTCGGCGTCGCCATGTTCGCTGGCCGCTGGCTCCCCCAACTCCTCGCTTCCAAGAAAGCCAAGCAGGTCAAAATGCCCCGCATCTTCTGGATTATGTCCGTCCTCGGCTCCCTCTGCCTCCTCAGCTACTTCACCCTCGGAAAAACCGACTCCGTCGGAGTCCTTGCCAACCTCTTTCCCTCCTTCGTCGGCCTCTACAACCTCATCCTCGACCTCAAAAACGGACCCGCAAAATCCTAGGGGAGCGCGGACTTCAGTCCGCCCCACTGCAACAAGCCCCAACTTCAAACTGCACCCTAACAAACCACCAACCTGAAAAACTCTCTCCACCTCTTTCTCCTCACCGTCCTCGCTGCCCTCACCCTCCTGCCCGGCATCGACACCCTCCCCCTCATCGACCGTGACGAACCCCGCTTCGCCCACGCCACCGTCGAAATGCTCGAACGCGAAGACTTCCTCATTCCCTACTTCAACGATGAATACCGCTTCGACAAACCACCCCTCACCTACTGGTGGATGTCCCTCAACTTCGCCGCCTTCGGCGTCAACGAATTCTCCGCCCGCCTCCACTCCACCCAAGCCACCTGGCTCACCGCCCTCGTCATCTTCTTCTTCGCCCTCCGCCTCGGCCTCAAACGCTCCACCGCCTTCTACGCTGCCGCCATCTGGCTCACCTGCCTCCAAACCCTCATCCACTCCCGCATGGCCGTCGCCGACATGCCCCTCATCCTCTTCGTCACCCTCGCTTGCTCCACCCTCCACAAAGCGATGTCCGAGAACAAAACCACCTTCACCCAAGTCGCCCTCCTCTCCCTCTGGCTCGCCCTCGCCTTCCTCGCCAAAGGCCCCCTCGCCTACGCCATCCCCCAACTCGCCCTCCTCCTCACCGTCCTCTTCATCATCCTCGGAAAAAAGGAAGGCCAAACGAAATCCCAACTCGCCTCCTTCTGGTCCGCACAATGGACCTTCCTCATCGCCCTCCTCCCCTCCCTCATCCTCGTCGGCCTCTGGGCCATCCCCGCCCTCATCGAAACCGGTGGCGCCTTCTTCAACGTCGGCATCGGCACCCACGTCGTCGAACGCGGCACCGCTGCCATGAACAAACGCGACTTCATCCCCGGCATCTACCTCCTCTGGGTCTTCCCCTTCCTCCTCCCTTGGAGCGCCCTCCTCCCCATTACCATCAAACGCACCAACCAAACCCCCACCCTCGACGCCCGCTTCCTCCTCGCCACCTTCATCGCCCCCTTCCTCATCTTCTCCTTCTACAAATCCCAACTCCCCCACTACATCCTCCCCGGCTACCCCTTCTTCGCCCTCCTCCTCGCCCTCACCTGGAAGAAAGACGTCGATCTCAAGCTCTTCGGCAAAACCCTCACCCGCCTCGCCTGCTGGCTCCCCATCCTGGCCGGCATCCTCATCTCCGCCTTCGCCCTCCTCCTCAAAACCCGCCCCGCCTACGACCCCGACTTCGCTACCCTCCTCACTCTCCTCGGCGGACTCCTCTTCGCGCTCGGCCTCTTCGGCATCGTCATCCGCCGCACCATCAATCCCCTCGCCCTCGCCCCCTTCGTCATCATCATCTTTGCCAGCCTCCACTTCGGTGGCGCACTCGCCCGCAAGGCCCACCTCACCATCCGACTCAAAGAACTCACCGGCCCCATTCAACCCGGCCGCCTCGAAGCCTCCCACTTCGCCGAAGAATCCCTCGTTTGGTACTACGACGACTTTAGTAAAAAAGAAATTACCGGCTTCCTCACCAAACACCCCGAAATCCAAGACCTCGACCCCGAATCCGCCGCCCTCTCCATCGTCACCAAACGCCGCTGGCGCATCGACGAACACTCCATCCTCCCCCTCCTCACCCTCCGCGAAGTCCGACCTCTTAAAGACAATACCGAACTCCTCACCGAACTCTTTGGCGCCGAAACCGTCAAAAATGCCCCCACCGTCAGTGGCTGGTCCCCCGGCACCATGTCCTGGTTCGAAGTCCTCGTCCTTCACCAAAAACCTCCCTCAAACTAGTTTGGTGTCAGTGAAGTCATGGACGGAATTCCGAAGGGAATTTTTTTCAAAGGCAAGGCGCGAAAGAGGAGTGAATCAGGATTCACGACGAAAGAGCAACGATGACTTTGGGAAAAAGGCCCGAGATTACGAAACTCAGCGACCAAAGGGAGACAATTCAACCAGTTGAAAAAAATTGAATTCTGTTCAGGACTTCCCTGACACCTCACGAGCGAAGGGTGGTAGGCCCACAGGGAATCGAACCCCAACCTACGGTACCGGAAACCGTCGTTCTATCCATTAAACTATGGACCCGTCGCGTCCGGCATGCTGCTCACCCCAACCTCGGAATGTCAATCCGGAAGCGCTTTTCCGTCCTTCAGCCGCCCACCCTTTCGCCCCGAAAACAAAAACCCCAGCACTCCCGGCACCACCCGCTGCATCGCCAATCCCCGCATCGCCCTCACCACCTTCACCCGCTCCTCCTCCCGATTGAACACGACCCGCGCCTCCGTCAACTTATCCACTAAACCCGCCGCTTGCCACTCCACCCAGGCACTCGCAATCGAAGCTACCGTCCCCACCCCCAGCCCCAGCGCCACAATCGACACCCCCCACATCGCCGGCACCGCGCGCACCACCATCGCAAACACCACCACCACAATCG
>JBCCZX010000091.1:0-12908 GCA_039186735.1 Verrucomicrobiota bacterium
GGGTAGGGATCGGGATGGTGATTGTGTTGGTTTACGCGGTGTGGGGGGGCCTGACGGGGATTACGTATACGCAGGTGGCGCAGTATTGGGTGTTGATCTTTGCGTTCATGGTGCCGGCGATTTTTTTTGCGATTCAGATGGCGGGGAATACAAATACGCAGTTTGGGTTTGGGGGTATGGCGACGGGGGGGGAGATGTCGTTGTTAGACAAGTTGGATGGGCTGAGTGAGGAGTTGGGTTTTGCGAGGTATACGGAGGGGGTGAAGCCGACGGTGGATGTGTTTTTCATCACGGCGGCGTTGATGTGCGGGACGGCGGGGTTGCCGCATGTGATTGTGCGGTTTTATACGGTGAAGAAGGCGAGTGCGGCGCGGACGTCGGCGTTTTGGGCGTTGTTGTTCATCGCGATTCTTTACACGACGGCTCCGGCGGTGGCGGTGTTTGCGCGGACGAATTTGTTGAATACGGTGAAGGATGCGCCGTATGCGGAAGTGCCGGAGTGGTTTTCGAAGTGGGAGAACACGGGCTTGATTTCCTTTGAAGATAAGAATGGGGATGGCTTGATTCAGTATACGGGAGCGAAGGCGGCGGAGTTGGGGTTGGCGGAGAATGAGTTGACGATTGATCGGGATATCATGGTGTTGGCGAATCCGGAGATTTCGCAGTTGCCGAATTGGGTGGTGGCGTTGGTGGCGGCAGGAGGGCTGGCGGCGGCGTTGTCGACGGCGGCGGGGTTGTTGTTGGTGATTTCGACGTCGGTGGCGCACGATTTGGTGAAGAAGACGATTTTGCCGGAGATGAGTGAGAAGGCGGAGTTGTTGTGGGCGCGCGGGGGCGCGGCGGTGGCGGTGGTGATTGCGGGGTATTTCGGGGTGAATCCGCCGGGGTTTGTGGCGCAGGTGGTGGCGTTTGCGTTTGGGTTGGCGGCGAGTTCGTTTTTCCCGGCGATCATTTTGGGGATTTTCTCGAAGCGGACGACGATGCAGGGGGCGATTGCGGGGATGGTGGCGGGGATTGTGTTTACGGCGAGTTACATCATCTATTTTAAGTTTGTGAATCCGGAGGCGAATGTGGCGGAGAATTGGTTGTTTGGGATTTCGCCGGAGGGAATCGGGACTTTGGGGATGATCCTGAATTTTGTGGTGACGATTGTGGTGAGCAAGTTGACGCCGGAGCCGCCGGAGGAGATTGGGGAGTTGGTGGAGCGGGTGCGGTATCCGCGGGCGGCGATAGGGGAGGGGGAAGGGTGAGTTTGGGATGGTGAATTTGATGGGGCGGTTTTTTGGTCGCGGAATTGTGCGAGAGGTGGGGAGTCTGTTGGTGGTTCGGGGGGCGGCTTCGTCGAAGCCGATCTACCGTTCTGAGAAGGAGGATCTGAGGTGAAGAAGAGATGGAAGAAGTTGGATCATGAGGTGCCTTGGTGGATGCCAGGAAATCCGACTGGGGAGGTGTTCTTTTTGACGGTTTGTTGTGAGCCACGCGGGAAGAATCAATTAGCGAATGACGAGGTTTGGGAGGTTTTGGCAGATTCGCTCGAGGTGCGGCAGAAGCGAGGGAATTGGGATTGTCGGTTGTTTTTGGCGATGCCTGATCATGTCCATTTGTTGGCGATGTTTGAGGGGGAGAGACGGATGGAGAGGGTGGTTGGGCAGTGGAAAAGGTGGGTGGCGACGAGAGCCGGGGTGAAGTGGCAGCGGGATTTTTTTGAGCATCGGTTGAGGACTAATGAGTCGGCGGTGGAGAAGGTGAGTTATATTTTGGATAATCCGGTGCGGGCGGGATTGGTTGGGAGGCGCGAGGATTGGGCGTTTGTTTGGAGGCCGGAGGGGTGAGGGTGGTGGGGAAATTGCAGGTGGTTCGATGAGGCGGCTTCGTCGAAGCCGATCTACCGACCTGAGGAGGGGGTTGGTTAGGCGTCGGGGGAGTCGTTGGGGATGGTTTGGGCGGCTTCGACTTCGGGGGTGGGGGTGATTTCGATGAGGCTGCCGTTGGCGGCGTAGGCGAGGCGGGAGGTGACGATGGAGTGGTTGTCGGGGAGGGAGTGGTTGACGACGAGGTTTGTGGCGTCGCTCCAGTAGGGGTTGAGGGTGTGGCGTTCGATACGGAGGGTTTCGTTGTCGACGAGGACGGTTTCGAAGGGTTCGCGGAGGGTGCTACGAGGGATGACGTAGACGTTGTGGAGGAGGTTGCCGGGGACTTCGGCGGTGACGGGTTGGCCGACACGGAGAGGGGTTTTGCCGGTTTTGAGGCCGTAGGGGTCGGGGATGCGGGCGATGAGGAAGAGTTCGAGGGAGGATTGGTCGATGACGCCCTCGGTACGGACGAGGTAGGCGTTCCAGGTGTCGGCGCCCTCGGGGTTGTCGGTGAGGCCGTCGCGGATGAGGGCGGGGAGGTTGTTGAGGGTGGCGTCGTTTTTGAAGGGGGTGAAGGGGAGGTCGCGGGGGGAGATGGGGAGGCGGACTTCGACGTAGTCGGTGGCGAAGATGGTGCCGAGGGGGGAGTTGGGGCTGACGGATTGGCCGGGGCCGACTAGGCGTTCGCGGACGCAGCCGTCGAAGGGGGCGACGACTTTGGTGTAGAGTTTGTTTCGGCGGGCTTCGGCGAGGCGGGCTTGGGCGGTTTTGAGGTTGGCTTCGGCTTCGCGGAGTTGGGGGATGCGGAGGACGAGGTCGTTGGGTTCGTCGGTGTAGCCGAGGTCTTTCCAGTTGAGTTCGGCTTGGGTGGCGCGGGCTTCTTCTTGGGCGAGGGCGGCCTCAGAGCGGGCGACTTGGGCTTCGGCGGAGATGATGTCGGATTCGGTATCGGTGGGGTCGAGTTCGATGAGGATGTCGCCGCGTTTGAAGAAGGCGCCGGGTTCGAAGTCGGGGTGGACGGATTGGATGCGGCCGGCGATGCGGGGGGTGAGGCGGGTTTCGTTGTGGGCGGTGGTGAGGCCCTGGGTTTGGATGGTGATTTGGTAGTTTTGGCGTTGGAGGGGGGCGACTTCGGCTTTTTGGACGGGGCGTTCGGTGCGGCGGGGGCGAGCGGAGGGGTCATCTTCGACGGGTGAGAAGAAGTGGTGCATGCCGAACCAGCCGAGGGCGAGGACGAGTATGGGTAGGGCGATTCTGAGGGTGAGGCGCATTGTCTCTGGGGTATACTAAGCTCTGTGGGCAGAAATTACCATGTCGGGTCGTGTGATTTTTCGTTAGAGCTCATTTGATGCCGGATTTTAGTCATGAGGAGCGGGTGAGGGGGGAGGGTTTTGTGGTGGTGGCGGGGGTGGATGAGGCGGGGCGGGGGCCCTTATCGGGTCCGGTGGCGGCGGCGGCGGTGGTGTTGCCGGAGGGGTCGGAGTGGCCGTTGTTGGATGATTCGAAGAAGTTGACGGAGGGGAAGCGGGAGAGGTTATTTGAGGAATTGATGGGGGCGGCGGGGGTGAGGTGGGGGTTGTCGTTTGCGGAGGCAGAGGAGATTGATGCGGTGAATATTTTACGGGCGACGGAGGCGGCGATGGCGCGGGCGGTGGGGGAGCTGGGGGAGGTGGATTATTGTTTGATCGACGGGCGTCCGGTGAAGGGGTTTCCGGTGGCTTCGGAGGGTTTGGTGAAGGGGGATGGGAAGAGTTGGTCGATTGCGGCGGCGAGTGTGATTGCGAAGGTGTCGCGGGATCGGAAGATGTTGGAGTGGGATGAGACGTATCCAGAATATGGTTTTGCGAAGCACAAGGGATATGGCACGAAGGTGCACCTTGAAGCTTTGAGGAAGTATGGTCCTTGTCCGATCCATCGTCGCTCGTTTGCGCCGGTTGCTGAAGCAGCCCGTGCGTTTGGAGGGTTGTGATCACGTGGGGGTGGGGGAGTTTGGGGAGCGGGTGGCGGTGGAGTGGTTGTGGGCGAGTGGGCGGAAAGTGTTGTATCGGAATTTTCGGGCGAGTGGCGGGGGCGAGGTGGATGTGGTGGTGCGGGAGGGGAAGGTGTTGTGTTTTGTGGAGGTGAAGACGCGGAGGCGAGCGGGGTTTGGGCGGCCGTTGGAGGCGGTGGATAAGGAGAAGCAGGCTTTGATTGAGCGGGGGGCGAATGAGTGGTTGAAGCTGCTGGGGACGCGGGATATTCCGTGGCGTTTTGATGTGGTGGAGGTGATTTTGGAGGAGGGGATTCCGCCGCAGGTGACCTTGGTGGAGGATGCGTTTTGACTTTTGGGTTTTGACGCGAGGTTGCAAGGTGGGGGCATGCAGCGGCATACTTGGCGGGAGAATGGGGAGGAGGGGTTGCGTTTTTGGAAGGCGACGGTGCATGGAGGGCGGTGGACTTTGGAGAGTCAGCTGAAGGGGGAAGAGGAGTGGACGCGGCATGAGCCGATAGCGGATGAGGAGTGGGAGATGTTGCGGGAGGTGTTGTTTCGGAAGTATCAGCGGCGGCGTTGTCCGTGGAAGTTGATTGAGGCGATCGACAAGAAGTTGGGTCGGGAGAGTGAGGGGGGATGCGGGTGGCGACGCAGAGGTGGTTGGAGCAGGATTGGGGGTCGGGTTGGCATCCGTTTACGGATCAGGCGTTGTGGGAGGGGGAGGAGTGGCCGGTGATTGTGCGGGGTGAGGGGGCGTATTTGGAGGATTCGGAGGGGCGGCGTTACTTGGATGCGAATTCGAGTATCTGGACGAACATTCACGGGCATGGGCATCCGAAGTTGGTGGAGGCGATTCGGGAGCAGGCGGGGGAGTTGTGCCACAGTTCGTATTTGGGGTTGGGGAATGCGCGGGCGAATGAATTGGGGGCGCGTTTGTGTGAGGTGTCGGGTTTGGAGCGGTGTTTTTTTTCGGATAATGGGTCGACGGCGATCGAGGCGGCGTTGCGGATGGAGTTGCAGTGGCGGGCGATGCGTGGGGAGGCAAGGCGGAGGGTTTTTCTGGCGTTCGAGAACGGGTATCACGGGGATACATTGGGGGCGGCGAGTTTGAGTGGGGTGGGGCGGTTTTTTGAGGCGGTGGCGGGGATGGGTCCGGAGGTGAGGACTTTGTCGGGGCTTGAGGAGTTGGCAGGGGTGGATGGTGGGGAGGTGGCAGCGGTGGTGATCGAGCCGTTGGTGCAGGGGGTGAATGAGATGAGGGTGTGGCCGGAGGGGATGTTGCGGGATTTGCGCGAGTGGTGTGACGGGGCGGGGGTGCATTTGATTTTGGACGAGGTGATGACGGGGTTCGGGCGGACGGGGGAATTGTTTGCCTGTCAGGTGGAGGGGGTGGTGCCGGATTTTTTGTGTTTGGCAAAGGGGTTGACGGGGGGGTGTTTGCCGTTGGCGGCGACGTTGACGACGGGTGAGATTTATGAGGCTTTCAAGGGGCCGGGGAGGACGTTTTACTACGGACATAGTTATACGGGGAATGCGTTGGGTTGTGCAGTGGCGTTGGCGAGTCTGGAGTTGTGTTTAGAAGAGGGGTTTTTGTCGGGGGTGAGGGCGAAGGGAGAGGTGATGGGGGAGTTTTTGGGACGATTTGAGGGATTGCGGGGGGTGAGGGCGGTGCGGCGGGTGGGGATGATTGCGGGGATTGAGTTGGCGGGAGATGGTTCGGGGCGGGTGGGGAGGGACGTTTGTGGGCAGTTGCGGGAGGTGGGGGTGTTGACGCGACCGATCTTGGATACGGTGGTCTGGATGCCGCCGCCGGGGGCTTCAGAGGGGGATTTGAGGGAGATGGGGGAGAAAATTGGGTCGATTTTGGAAGGGGTGATGAAGCCTGCAGGGGTTGACGCGAAGTTGTGATGGTTTATTGAGACGGAAATGAACGACGAGCTCGACGAGTTGGACGAAAAAGAGGATGTGGCGCCGGAGGCGGTTGTTGAGGACGATGCCGCCGAGGAGGCAGAGGTGGTTGAGGAGGAGGTGGTGGAGGTGGATCCGGTGACGGCTTTGGAGTCGGAATTGGCGAAGTGGAAGGATGAGGCGTTGCGACGGATGGCGGAGATGGAGAATTACCGGAAGCGGATGGCGCGGGAGATGGAAGAGGCGCGGAAGTTTGCGAATCAGGGTTTGTTGCGGGAGTTGTTGCCGGTGCTCGATAATTTCGGGATGGGGATGCAGATGGCGGAGCAGGAGCAGGGTTCGATGCTCTATCAGGGGATGGCGATGGTTCAGGGGCAGTTGGATGAGTTTTTGACGAGTCAGGGAGCGAAGGTGGTGGAATTGGAAGCGGGGGCGGACTTCGATCCGAATGTGCATGAGGCGGTGAGTCAGGAGGAGTCGACGGAGGTGGAAGAGGGGAAGGTTTTGCGGGTGATTCGGAAGGGGTATGTGATCGGGGAGCGTTTGTTGCGCCCGGCGAATGTGGTGGTGGCGAAGGCGCCGGAACAGGAGGGAGGCGAGGAGGCTTAGATGGCGGAGCGGGATTATTATGAGGTGTTGGGGGTGGCGAAGGGGGCGACGGGAGCGGAGATCAAGAAGAGTTATCGCAAGAAGGCGATGAAGTTTCACCCGGACCAGAATCCGGATGATCCGCAGGCGGAGGAGAAGTTCAAGGAATTGGGGGAGGCGTATGAGGTGTTGAGTGATGAGGATAAGCGGGCGGCGTATGATCGGTATGGTCATGCGGCCTTCAAGCAGGGAGGAATGGGAGGCGGCGGATTTGGCGGCGGTGGGGGTTTCCATGATCCGATGGATATTTTTTCGCAGGTGTTCGGGGGTGCGTTTGGCGGGGGTGGGGGTTTTGAGGATATTTTTGGAGGAGGGGGAAGGCGGCGCGATCCTTCGGGGAGGCAGCGGGGGAGTGATTTGCGGTATGATTTGGCGATTACCCTCGAGGAGGCGGAGTCGGGGACGGAGAAGGAGTTGGAGATTGAGCGGAGCATGGGTTGCGAGTCGTGTGGAGCGACAGGCTCGAAGGGAGGAGGTTCGCGGACCTGTCCGAGTTGTGGGGGACGTGGGGTGGTGACGCGGCAGGCGGGGATTTTTGTGCAGCAGTCGACTTGTCCGGAGTGTCGCGGAACGGGGCAAGTGATTGCGGATCCTTGCGAGGAGTGTGGCGGTGAGGGACGGGTGCAGAAGGCGGACCGGATCAAGATTAAGATTCCGGCGGGAGTGGATGACGGGGTGCGGTTGCGCTCGACGGGGAACGGGGATGCGGGGTTGCGTGGGGGTGCGACGGGGGACTTGTATGTGTTTTTGAGTGTGCGCTCGCACGATGTGTTTCAACGGGAGGAGGACGACTTGTTTTGTGAGGTTCCGGTGCCGTTCGCAGCGGCGGCGTTGGGAGGGGAGTTGGATGTGCCGACTTTGCAGGGGAAGGCGTCGATTAAGATTCCTGCGGGGACGCAGGGGGGAACGGTCTTTCGTTTGCGCGGCAAGGGGATGCCGGATGTGCGGGGAGGTCGGAAGGGGGATTTGCATGTGCAGGTGAGTGTGGAGGTGCCGACTAATTTGGATTCGAAGCAGAAGGAGAAGTTGCGGGAGTTTTCGGAATCGATTGGGGAGAAGAATTCGCCGATGCAGGAAGGATTTTTGGAGCGGGCGAAGCGGTTTTTTGGGGGGTGAGGCATGGATCGGTTTTTCTGCTCGCGGGAGCGGTGGGGAGAGGGTGAGGCTCTGTTAGATGGAGAAGAGTGGCATCATGCGGTGCGGGTGATGCGCAAGAAGGCGGGGGATGTGGTGGAAGTGTTTGATGGGTCTGGACGAGTTGCGCGTGGGGAGGTGGAGGAGGTGTCGAAGAGTGAGCTGAGGGTTCGTTTGGGGGAAATCCTGTTCGTTGAGAAGGAAGGGCCGGAGGTTTGTTTGGTGGTGGCGATTCCGAAGGGGAAGACGATGGAGTTGATCGTGCAGAAGGCGGTGGAGTTGGGGGTGACGCGGATTCAGCCGTTGGTGACTGCGAATACGGTTGTGCGTTTGGCAGGAGAGGAGCGGGTGGAGAAGGCGAGGAAGTGGCAGCGGGTGGCTTTGGAGGCGTGCAAGCAGTGCGGGCAGAACTGGCTGCCGGTCGTTGAGGAGGTGAGGGGGTTTGAGGAGTGGTTGGGAGAGTTTGAAGGTGGGGAGGCGGTGATGGGATCGCTTGGAAAGGGTGCTTTCCCGTTGAAGGATGTTTTGGCGAGTTGGAAGGAGGTGGAGCGAGTGAGTGCTTTGGTAGGGCCAGAGGGAGATTTGTCGGAGGGGGAACGTCAAGCGGCCGAAGCGAAGGGGTTCGCTCCGGCCGACTTGGGTGGGATTGTGCTGCGAGTGGAGACGGCCTGTCTTTATTTGATGAGCTGTCTCCGATTCAGTCTATCGGGGTGATTGAGTGCGTTAATGAGAGTGGGGGTGGGGATGGGAATGAGGGTGAGCATGGTCGTGATCGTGAGGTTCTTGGGCAGGAGGAAGCGTGGGAGGAGTGTGGATGCCGTCGATGGACTTGATTTGGGAACTCTTGGTGGGAGCGACTGACTTCACGCCGCCGGCGGTGTGATTCGGGATGGTTTCGATGGTGTAGAACGCGCTGTTTGCGCCGATGTTGGGGTCGCTCCAAGCTCGAACGGAACCATTTCCGGTGATGATTTCTCCGCTTGGGGAAAAGCCACTCAGGTTGTTGCTGCGATTGATGATGTAGTTATTTCCGGAGCTGGTGGGAATGAAAAGTGAAGCTTGCGCACCGGTGATGTTGAGGTTGGGTTCAAATTCGCATCCCCGATTGGGGTCAAGTTCCCAGCCGATGTCGGCGAGAGCGGCGAGGTCGAGGTCGGTTGGGACGAAGAATTGATAGCCGGTGGTGATGGAGCTTCCCTCCATGAGGGCTTGTTGAGGAGTTCCGTGTTCTTGGGAGAAGAGGCCGACGCTGTTGCTTGCGGCAGTGCCGCTCCACCAATGGACGCCGCTATCGCCGAGATAGACGACGCTATTGCCGTTGGATCGCTTGGCGAGTTCGCCATCAAAGGCACCGGTTTGAATGAGGGGGAGCCAGCTAGAGCTGAAGCTGCCAATGTTACCGATTCCAAGGACGTGGAAGAATTCGTGCATTGCGACGGGGATGAAGTTGAAGTCTTCGACTGATTCGCTGCCGGCTTCGCTGAAGTTCCAGTTCGTGATGTTCGAGCTGAAGAAGATGGTTCCGCCCCAGGGTGCGAAGTCAGTGGGGGTGCTAAAGGTGTTGTTCGGGAGGCGCTCGAGAGCTCCCGGCTCGCTCCGGTTGAAGAGTTGGTTTGACCATTCGAAGGGTGCGTATTCTGCGCTGATTGCAGAGATACCGCCCGGTCCACCTTGGGCGGTGGAGGTGAGGGGGCGGCTACCGACGTAGATGATGAGGGTGTTTTCCGGGACTACGAGATTGGCCGTATTTGGGATGGCAAACTCTCCTCCACCGGCAAGTGGCTCGAGGTAGGTCGGTTGCCAGTAGGTGGGAGGTTCGCCGGGAGAGGGGGGGAAGTCTGCCGGATCGATGGATCCGAGTTCGTCGGTGACGAGAGCGCTGATGTAGTCCGCGACTTTTTCGATCGCGGCTCGAGCTTCGGGGTCGTCAAAGAAGCCGTAATTATCGAGATCATAGCGTAGCTCGATTTCGAGAGCAGAGAGAGAGGTGGTCGAGAGGACCACCGCCGCGGGGAGGAATTGCGTGATGTTCATGGAATGACGGGTGACTCCTGAGCACTGTGCAAATATTTCAAAATATCTACAAGTATTAACTATCAATTTACTATAAAATTTTAATACACTTGCAAAAAAAAGGTAAATGACTTTAAAAATTTACAAATTTACCCTTTCGAGTGATGGGCCCTAGGAAGGAAGAGGACAGGAGGAAGTTGTGGAGAAGTGTTTGGATTTTTCGGAACGAAGCGGTCCGTGGCCCGAGTGGGGTCGGGAATTTTGTTAGAAGATGGACGTGAAAACTTTAAATGGAGGGTGTGCCAGGTTGGTGTAGCGGAAGTGCATTTCTTGCGTTTGATGTCTCGAGGGGTGAGTGAGCTGTGTACTTTGGGTTGTTCGGGGCTGCTTCTTGGCTCGTTTTTTACTTCGGGCACGCTATGCAAGCGACGTGGAAAGGGTAGTTGTCAATATCCTCATTCACAGGTTGGCTAGTTCATAGATTCCCGAGCTTTTGGTAGCTGAGGCTGTTGCGGATTTTTCCGTCGACCGGAGTTCGCGTGGTGATGTGCTCTCGTTATCTCGCGCGTCTGTGGGAGTGGAGCTGCGTTCTTAAGCTTGAGGAACGATACAGTGGAATTGATAGGAGAGGAACGCAGAACGGTCGCAGTCAGGTGATTAGCTTCGGCTCGTTTTGAAGGGGTTGCGATGCGGGAAGAGGCGGTTTGTTTTTAAGTGATACGCTGCCTTTGAGTTAGTTTGGCAGATTGAAAGGGTGAATTTAGTGGGAATGGGAATGGGAATGTTTGTGGGTGTGGGGATGGTGGTGAGGTTCTTGAGCGGGAGGTAAAGTTGGAGCTGCGTGGACTCCGGGAATGGACTTGACCTTGGTTTTTTCGGTGTGGGATGTGGTTGTCAGGCCTCTGCAGACGAAGTTCGGGATGGTCTCGACGTTGAAGAAGCCGGATTCGGCATCGGGGTCGGGGTCGTTCCAAGTTTTTATGGAACCATCACCGACGATGGTTTGGCCGGATGGTGCGAAGTCATCGAGGTTGGAGCTGCGGTTGATGATGTAATCATTTCCGGAATTGGTGGGTATGAGAAGGGAAGCTTGGGTATCTGAGAAGGCTACTTCGGGTTGAAAGTTGCCCCCACGGTTGGGTGCGAGCTCCCAGCCGATGTCGGCGAGGGCGGCGAGGTCGAGATCGGTGGGAACTACGAATTGAAAGCCGGTGTTGATGGAGCTCGCTTCCATTAGAGCTTGTTGAAGAGTCCCGTGTTTTTGGGAGAAGAGGCCGATACTGTAGCTTGGGGCGGTGCCGCTCCACCAATGAATGCCTCCTTCGCCGAGAAAGAGGGTGTTGTTACCATTGGATGCTTTTGCGAGTTCGCCGTCGAAGACTCCGGTTTGAATGAGAGGCCCCCAGCTCGTAGTGAAGCCGACGACGTAGCCGATGCCGAGGACATGGAAGAATTCGTGGAGGGCGACGGGGATGAAGTTATTTTCTTCGACTGACGAGCCTTCGTTTTGGGTGAAGTTCCAGTTCGCTTGGGAATCGAAGAAGATAGTTCCTCCCCAAGGGGCAAGGTCGGTGGGGGTCGTAAAGGTGTTGTCGGGAAGCCTTTGGAGCGCGCCTGGTTCGCCGCGGTTGAAAACTTGGTTGAACCACTCGAAAGGAGAGAATTCGGCGCTAACGGAGTCGACGCCACCGGGTCCTCCTTGGGCGGAAGTGGTCAGGGGGCGACCGCCGACGAAAACGATGAGTTTGTTTTCTGGGACGACGAGATTTGCGGTATTTGGGATTGCGGTTACGGCTCCGCCATTAAGGGGTTCAAGGTAGGTGGGCTGCCAAAATGTGGGAGGTTCGCCGGGTGAGGGTGGAAAGTCGGCGGGGTCGATGGATCCGAGTTCGTCGGTTATGAGTTCGCTGATGAAGTTCGCTACCTTTTGAAGGGCGGTGCGGGCTTCCGGGTTGTCGAAGAACCCGTTATCGAGATCGTAGCGCAGCTCAACTTCGAGAGCAGACAGAGATGTCGCCGAAAGAAGTGTTATTACCGGAAGGAAGGTCTTGTTGGTCATGGAGTCTGCAAGCGGTTGTTAGCTCCGTCTACCTCCGCGCTACAGCATTTTCAATGCCTACTTGTGTTTGAGTGTGTGACATTCAAACTGAATTGCTTTTCTAGCTGCACCTAGACGGGGTTGATCAGTCGTTCTTGAGTCTTGAGTGAGAGAGGATAAGGGGCAGAATTCGGGGAGTGTTTGCCGAGTTCCGACCATTGTTTCCCTACATGAGACCGTTGTGGGGGAAGTTTGTCCTGGGGTTGTTGGCGGGGGTGATTTACGGGGTGGCAAGTGGAGCGGGTTTGCCGGGGATGACGAAGACGGTTTTGCCGATCATCTTTCAGGACGAGGAGGGGATGAAGGAGGTGCCGGGGTGGTTTCGAGATGGGATCGAGGGGATGTTTGGAGATGATGCGGGGCGGTTGTTGGTGGTGTGTTGTTTTGTGATTCCGATCATCTTTTTGGTTCGTTCGATTGGGGGGTATTTTAGTCGCTACTTCATTAGTGAGATTGGGTTGCGAACGATTGAGGAATTTCGGAAGGAGATTTTTGACAGGCTCTTGCGGTTGCCGATGGGTTTTTATGGGAAGCAGTCGTCGGGTGATTTGTTGTCGCGAATGATTGTGGATACGAGCGTGGTGCAATCGGGAGTCACGCGTGCGGCGGGAGATTTGGTGATGCAACCGGTGTTGATGGTGTCGGCGGTATCGTTTTTGATTTGGCAGGCGATGAGTTCGGAGGGGGCGTTTTTTGCGCTGATTGGGGGGCTGACGATTCCGTTGCTGGTGTTGCCGATTCGGGCTTTGGGTAAGCGATTGAAGAAGCGCTCGGCTTTGGTGCAGGAGACGGCGGGGGAGTTGTCGGGGTTGGCGAGTGAGGTGATTGCGAATCCGTTGGAGATTCGAGCGTATTCTCAGCAGAGTCGCATGGGTGGCTTGTTTGGGGGATTGGTGGGGAATTGGCGGCGATTGGAGTTGAAGATGGTGAGGTATCGGGCGTTGTTATCGCCAACAGTGGAGGTTGTTGCGGCGGTGGGGTTTGCGTTTTCGTTGTATCTGGGAGTTCAGAAGGGGCTGACGATGGAGGAGTTTGTGGGTTTGGCGATGGCGTTGTTTATGGCGTATGAGCCGGTGAAGCGGCTGGGGACGCTTTACGGGGTATTGGAGCAGAGTAAGGCAGCGATGGAGCGGACGCAGTTGATTTTGGGTGCGGTGGATGGGTTGCCGGAACCAGAGAGAGCGATTTTGCCGGCCGAGACGCGGGGGGAGGGGGGGTTGTCAAGGCAACAGGCGACGGCTGTGCATCTCGCGCATATGTATACATATATGCACGCACATAC
>JBCCZX010000092.1:0-12818 GCA_039186735.1 Verrucomicrobiota bacterium
ATGATGACCAACCTCTCCACCATCCGCCAATCCGTTGAGCGCCTCCGCTACCTCGAAAACATCGAGCGCCAGCCTGAGTACAAAAACATGTCCAAAAAGGAACTCGCGGCCCTCAACCGGGAAAAAGAAAAACTCCAGCGCAACCTCCACGGCATCCGCCAAATGGAGAAAAAGCCCGACGCCATCGTCGTCGTCGATACTGCTCGCGAATCCATCGCCGTCGCCGAAGCCAAACGCCTCAACGTCCCCATCATCGGAATCGTCGATACCAATGGCGACCCCACCGTCGTCGACTTCCCCATCCCCGCTAACGACGACTCCATGCGCTCCATCCGTCTCGTTCTCCAAAACCTCGTCGACTCCTTCCTGGCTGCCGGCAAGAACTAATCAACACACCAAACTCATCTCAACACATGGCAATCACTGCTTCTCTCGTTAAAGAACTTCGAGACAAAACCAACGCCGGAATGATGGAGTGCAAAAATGCACTCAAGGAAACCGATGGTGACATCGATGCCGCCATCAAATTCCTCCGTGAACGGGGCGCCATCAAGGCCGCCAAAAAAGCCGACCGCGAAGCCAAGGAAGGCCTCATCGCCGCCCAACTCTCCTCCGATGGCAAGTCTGGCGTCCTCGTTGAAATCAACTGCGAAACCGACTTCGTCGCCAAAAACGACAACTTCGGCGCCTTTGTGACCGAACTCACCGCCACCGTCGCCTCCTCCGACGCCGCCGACCTCGATGCCGCACTCGCCGTCTCCCACGGCGACTCCACCATCGACGAATTCGTGAAAGCCAAAGTCATCGAACTCGGCGAAAACCTCCAGTTCTCCCGCTTCCAGCGCTTCACCGTGGAAGGCTCCGGAGCCATCGCTTCCTACATCCACCTCGGTGGTAAAGTCGGTGTTCTCCTCGAAGTGGGAACCGAAAAAGACGACACCACGTCCGCTGATGGATTCCAGGACCTCGTCAAGGACCTCACCCTCCACATCGCCGCCGCCTCGCCCGCAGGCCTCAACCGCGATGACATCCCCGCCGAACTCGTCGAAGCCGAAAAAGACCTCTTCCGCAAACAAATGGAAAACAGCGGCAAGCCACCGGAAATCCTCGAAAAAATCATCGATGGCAAACTCGGCAAATTCTACTCCGAACAGTGCCTCGTCGACCAAGGATTCGTCAAAGATCCCGACACCTCCATCTCCGGCCTCCTCGAAGCAAAAGGCAAGGAACTCGGTGATACCCTCACCATCCGCCGCTTCGTCCGCTTCGCCGTCGGAGGCTAAACCAAGCCGACCGGACCAACACAACACACCACCTTTCACCCACCAAGCCCGCCCCCCGGCGGGCTTTTCTTTTGAAGTGCGGCGAGAATCGCCGCTCTGGACTCAACCGGACAACCGCGAAGCCACCACTTTTCCTGCCCACCGTCACCAACCCAATCCAAAACCAATCCAAAAAAATCTGCGCTTCCTCCCCGACATCTGCGTCTCGTCGTTTCAAAACAAAGCCCCTCGCCACAGCCCAAGCTCCCATCCCTCCTCATGCCCATTCAAAACAAACACCCAGCCACAGCCACAGCCACAGCCACAGCCACAGCCACAGCCAAAGCCAAAGCCAAAGCCAAAGCCAAAAAAACTCTGCGTCTCCGCGTCTCTGCGCGAGGCAAAAGAAGAAAAAACTTCGCGTCTTAGCGTCTTTGCGCGAGGCAAAAAAGAACCTCCACCCCCCAACCCACCCCAAAAAACCTTCCCAACTTCGCGTCTTAGCAGTTCAAAAACAACCGAAACCCAGCTAACCCCTCCCCGTGCTCGCCGTCAAAAACCTCCGCATCGAATTCGGAGCCCGCATCCTCTTCTCGGACCTCACTTTCTCCATCAACGACGGCGAACGCATCGCCTTCGCTGGCCACAACGGTGCCGGAAAATCCACCCTTATGAAATGCATCGCTGGCATCCTCGAACCAAACGGCGGCGAAATCTCCAAGCCCAAGCACCACCGCATCGGCTACCTCCCCCAGGAAGGGATCCACGTCAAAGGCCGTTCCGTCTACGAAGAAACCGAGGGCGCATTCGGCGAAGCCAAAGAACTCCAAAACCGCCTCAAACAACTCGAAGCCGAGCTCGAGAACCTCGATCCCCGCTCCGACCCCTACTCCAAACTCCTCTCCGAAATCGGCGAAATCGACCACGCCCTCGAACACTTCGACCCCTCCCGCATCCGCCCCAAAATCCAATCCGTCCTCAAAGGCCTCGGCTTCAAAGAAGAAGACCTCGACCGCGACTGCTCCGAATTCTCCGGCGGCTGGCAAATGCGCATCGCCATGGCCAAACTCTTCCTCGCCGAACCCGAAGTCCTCCTCCTCGACGAACCCACCAACCACCTCGACATCCACGCCCAGCGCTTCATGGAGACTTACCTTTACGCTTACCGCGGTGCCATCGTCCTCATCTCCCACGACCGCTCCCTCATGGATGGACTCACCACCCGCACCCTCGCCTTCCACCACGGCCGCGTCGAAGAATTCACCGGCAACTACTCCTCCTACGAAACCCAACTCGAGGAGCGCCAGGACAACCTCCGCAAACAAAAGAAAAACCAGGACCGCGAAATCGAACAACTCGAACGCTTCATCAACCGCTTCCGCGCCCAAGCCAACAAAGCCTCCCAAGTCCAATCCCGCATCAAGCAGCTCGCCAAAATCGAACGCATCGAACTCGACGAGGCCGAATCCCAAGTCTCCTTCTCCTTTCCCAAGCCACCACCTACTACTCATCTCGTAGCAAAACTCGAAAACGCCGGCCGCACCTACGAAAAGAGTGACGGCAGCGACCTCACCGTCTTCCGCGACTTCGATTTCGAAATCACCCGCCAAGAAAAAATTGCCATCGTCGGCCCCAACGGTGCCGGCAAATCCACCTTCTGCCGCCTCATCACCGGAGAAGAGGAACCCTCCAACGGCGACCACCAACTCGGCCCCAAGACCCTCCCCTCCTTCTTCAACCAGAACCACGCCGACGAACTCGACCCCAACCTCACCGTCCTCGAAACCGTCGAAAAAGTCCAGAGGAGCGCGGGCGTCTCGCCCGCATCCAACAGAAACATCTCTGCCCGCGACATCCTCGGCTGCTTCCTCTTCCGCGGTGACGATGTCTTCAAAAAAATCGGCGTTCTCTCCGGTGGCGAACGTTCTCGCGTCGCTCTCGTCCGCATGCTCGTCCGCCCCGCCAACTTCCTCATCCTCGACGAGCCGACCAACCACCTCGACATGCGCTCCCAGGACATCCTCCAGCGCGCCCTCATCGACTACGAAGGCACCCTCCTCATCGTCTCCCACAACCGCGACTTCCTCGACCCCATCGTCTCTAAAACCATCGAATTCCGTCCCAACCACGACCCCCACCTCTTCCACGGCAACCTCACCTACTACCTCAACAAGATCGAAGCCGACGAAAAAAAGAACGGTAGGGTCGTTTCGACGAAACGACCGCAACCCTCGACAACCCAAAAACCAAAACACCAACCCTCCTCCACCGAACAAGTCTTCTCTCTAAAAGACTCCACTGGGACCGCCGGTCTTGGACCGGCACAACAACCCTCCTCCACAAACACCGCCAATCGCAAAGACCAACGCAAAGCCCAAGCCGCTATCCGCCAAAAACTCTCCCCCCTCAAAAAGGAACTCGAATCCCTTGAAGACCAAATCGCCGAAATCGAATCCGCCCAGGAAACCCTCACCACCCATCTCTCCAACCCCGAAGTCGCCGGCAACCCTGACAAACTCGAGGAAACCACCTCCGCCCTCCAAAACCTCACCACCAAACTCAACACCTCCTACTCCCGCTGGGACGAACTGACTTCCGAAATCGAGAAGCTGGAAGCCCAACTCACCTGATGCAGCGGCGGCCTTGACTGCCGCCGTCATTCTTTAAGCACTCACAACTTGCCAAGACCCGTAAATACAGCTACCTGTATTCCATGAAAGCCACCATCGACGTTCCCGACCACATCTACCGCGAGGTCAAAGCCCGCAGTGCCCGCGAAGGCCGCACCGTCCGAGAAGTCACCATTTTCCTTTATAGCCAATGGATTAGCAAGGATGAGCAACAAGAGAAAAAACTCTCCAAGCTTGAGCGAATCCGCGCAAATTCTGGAATCTGGAAACATCTTCCGGGAAGCACAGACGAACTTATGCGCGAAACCCGGGGTGACGATTGACCGTGAACTGCCTCGTCGATACCAACGTCATTTCCGACGTGAACTACCAGGACCCGAATTGGTTCGATTGGTCCTCTGAAAAAATGGGCACCCACCACTGCCTCATCAATCCTATTATCTACTCAGAACTCGCCTACCGAGCCGAGTCATTTACCAGTGTTGATGAGATCCTTACCCGCTACGAACTCACCTATACCGAACTACCCCGCAAAGCCCTCTTCCTCGCCGCTCAAGCCTTCAAAACCTATCGCAAAAAAGGCGGCACTAAAACAGCTCCCCTTCCTGACTTTTTTATCGGGGCTCACGCCCAAGCCTCAGCGCTTCCTCTGATCACGAGAGATACGGCTCGCTACCAAACCTACTTCCCCGACGTCGCCCTCATCTGCCCCGATTAAATTTCTCGAAGAAAACCTTCGCGCTCTTCGCCTTCTTTGCGATGAAATCAAGCTTGTGAAAGTCGTCGTCTTCTTCTTCACCCTCCTAACCACCGCCCACGCCAATAAACCCAACATCCTCTGGATCTTCTCCGAAGACCTCTCCCCCTACTTCGGTTGCTACGACTGCCCCATCAACACCGGCCACACCGAAACCATCGACCAACTCGCCAAGGATGGCGTCCTCTTCACCCGCACCTACGTCCCCGCCCCCGTCTGCTCCGCCTGCCGCTCCGCCCTCATCACCGGCCTCTATCAAACCTCCACCGGCACCCACCAGCACCGCTCCTCACGCTTCACCGACGGCGAAGTCGTCCCCGAAGACCTCCGCATCCACCTCCCCGAGGACATCACCCCCCTCCCCCAACTCCTCAAGGACGCCGGCTACTTCACCTTCAACAACGGCAAGGACGACTACAACTTCCACTACAACCGCCACCACCTCTACTCCACCGGCACCGAAGAAAACTACCAACCCGGCATGAACGGATGGCAAGGCAACAAAGCCATCGATTTCCGCAACCTCAACTCACACTCCTGGGACTCCCGGCCCGACAAATCCCAACCCTGGTTCGGCCAAATCACCATCTGGGGAGGCAAGGCCAACAGCAAATGGGTCCCCAAAAACGAACGCCTCGCCGACAACGACGTCCCCCTCCCCCCCTACTTCCCCGACGTCCCGGCTCACCGCCAATCCTGGACCCAACACTACAATGCCGCCCGTGGCGCCTCCCACCGCATCCAACAGATCCTCGATAAACTCGAACAAGACGGCGAATTCGACAACACCATCATCTTTTTCTTCTCGGACCACGGCAACAACCAGTCCCTCCGCCACAAACAATTCTGCTACGAAGGCGGTGTCCACGTCCCCCTCATCATCCGCGGCAACCACCCCGCCATCAAAGCCGACACAATCCGCAAACACCTCACCAACGCCCTCGACATCCCCGCTACTACTCTTGCCCTCGCCGGACTCGATATCCCCGACTACTACTTCGGCCAAAACCTCCTCGCCCCCGACTACCAACCCGCCGACTACGTCGTCTCCGCCCGCGACCGCTGCGACTACACCATCGACCGCATCCGCACCGTTCGCACCGACGAATTCCGCTACATTCGCAACGACTTCCCCGAGCGTGCCATGCTCCAAGCCCAATACCGCGATGACCGCCCTGTTGTTCTAACCCTCAAAGAAGAAAAAGAAGCCGGCCGCCTCACTGAAGACCAAGCCACTCACTGGTTCGGCCCCCGTCCTCGGGAGGAATTCTACCACCTCGAAAAAGACCCTTACCAAATCAACAACCTCGCCACCGACCCCGCCTTCTACGACCTCCTCACCCAGCACCGCCAAATCCTCCACCAATGGCAAATCGAAACCGGCGACCAAGGAATGCAAGCCGAAGACCCCCGTCAGCTGAAAGCCACTTTCGACCTCTGGAAAGATCTCCCCATCTTCAGCGAAGCCGCCGTAAACCCTGAATACGACCAGTTTCGTTAATTTATTTCTTGTCTAAACATCATTTTCAGCATCAATTGAAGCCATGAGAACAACCATCAATATTGACGATGATTTATTCAATACCGCTGCGGATTTCACCGGTATCACTGAAAAAGCCCGTTTGGTGAACACGGTCTTTGAGAAATTCGTCGCTTGGGAGTCCGCCAAGAGGCTGCGCAAACTCGGCGGCACAGCCACGGATTTGGACATCCCGGATCGGTCGCAAAGGGTCGATACTCCAGCCCAGTTTTTGAACGAGCCCAACAAACCTTACGGCTCATGAATGTCCTCGTGGACACCAACGTCTGGGTCGGTTTTTTCCGCTACGGCAATCCGTTGCTCGAATCACTCCTCGAAGATGGCGAGGTTGCCAGTCACCCCATCGTGATTGGCGAGCTCGCCATGGGCAACCTCCCCAAAAGGCGCAAGTTCCTCTCCGATCTCATGAAGCTCGAGCGCCCCAAAACCGTTTCTTGGAACGAGATCTTTCACATGGTCGAAGACCGCAATCTTTGGGGCCGAGGCATCCAATGGAACGATGCCGCCATTCTCGCCTCAGCAATTCTTTCCAACCTTCCCCTCTGGACTCTCGACAAACGTCTTGCCGCTGCTGCCCGAGAAGCTGGCGTCGCTTGGAACGGTTAAATCGGCCATGAAAGTAGTCGTTCTTCTCTCCGGCGGTATGGATTCCACCGTCGCCCTCTGGCACCTTCGCGACCAAGGCCACGAAGTCCTCGCTACACTCGGCGTCCACTACGGCTCCAAACACAATGCCAAGGAACTTCCCATGGCCCGGTGGCAGGCCGAAAAAGCAGGCGTTCCCTTTCACACCGCCGACCTCTCCGTGATGAACGAACTCTTCACCTCTGATCTCCTGCAATCCGGCGGCGACATCCCCGAGGGCCACTACGAAAGTAGTAACATGAAGCAGACTGTTGTTCCTTTTCGCAACGGCATCCTCCTCTCCCTCGCCGCTGGCTTTGCCGAATCTCTCGAAGCCGATGCCCTCGCCATCGCCGCCCACTCCGGCGACCACGCGATTTATCCAGACTGCCGCGAAACCTTCCTCGCCCCTATGGCCGAAGCCATCCAACAAGGCACCTACGCCAATCTCCAACTCCTCCGCCCCTTCGTCGATCTCCGCAAGGAAGACATCGCCACCCGCGGTGCCGAACTCGGTGTCGACTTCGCCCACACCTGGTCCTGCTACAAAGGCAGCGACGCTCATTGCGGCAAATGCGGCACCTGCGTCGAACGCAAAGAAGCCTTCCAACTCGCAAAATTGGAAGATCCCACAGTCTACGAAGCGTAGTCATCTCATGCGGCTCGCCTTCCTTCTTCTCCTCTTCAGCTCTTCCATTCTCTTCGGCGAAAAACCCAACATCGTCATCCTCCTCAGCGACGATCTCGGCTACGGCGAAATCCAACACCTCAATCCCGACCGCGGTAAAATCCCAACTCCCCACCTCGACGCCATTGCTCGCTCCGGCATGACCTTTACCGACGGACACAGCACGTCCTCCGTCTGCACGCCCACCCGCTACTCCCTTCTCACCGGGCGCTACTCCTGGCGCACCTGGCTCCAAAAAGGCGTCGTCAAAGGCGGTCCCTCCCTCTTCTCCTCCGATCGCCTCACCCTCGCCAAATTCCTCTCGCAAAACGGCTACCACACCGCCGTTTTCGGCAAGTGGCATCTCGGCATGCTTTTCAATCACAAGAAAGACCTCACCCAGCCCCCCCTCGGCTCCACAGTCACCGAAGGCCCTCTCGACAAAGGCGGCTTCCACGAATTCGAAGGCTTCCACCACGCCCGCCAAATGAATCTCTGGATCAAAAATGACACCGTCACCGACCACCTCAAACCCATTGAATTCCTTCCCAAAATCACCAAGTCAGCCATCGACTACATCCATCGGAGAAAAGATCAGGCCCAACCATTCTTTCTCTACCTCCCTTGGAACTCCCCACACAGCCCCGTCGTCCCCACTGACGAATGGCAAGGTAAGAGCAGTCTCAACTCCCATGCCGACTTCGTCATGCAAACCGATCACTGCCATGGCCAAATCATCGCGGCCCTCCGCGAGACCGGACAACTCAACAACACCCTCCTCTTCGTCACCACCGACAACGGCACCTCCGCACCCACCTCCAAAATCGACCAACTCCACAAACTCGGCCACTACCCCTCCGCCCACCTCCGCGGCTCCAAAGCCGACATCTGGGACGGCGGCCACCGCGTTCCCTTCTTCCTCTCCTGGCCCGGCGTCATCAAGCCCGGCTCCACCTCGAATCAACTCGTCGGCCAAATCGACTTCCTTGCCACCATCGCCGACCTCCTCAACGTTGAACTCCCACCCCACGCCGCCGAAGACTCCATCTCCTTCCTCCCTCACCTCAAAAACGAAAAACACCCCAACCCTCGCAACAGCCTCATCCATCACTCATCCACCGGACAGTTCGCCATCCGGCACAACCATCACAAACTCATCCTCTGCCCCGGCTCCGGCGGATGGACCACACCCAGAACCGAAACTGCCCTCGAATCAGGCCCCCCCTACCACCAACTCTACGACCTCGCCACCGATCCCTCCGAACAAAACAATCTCATCTCCAAACACCCGGACCTCGCCCAACAACTCCAAACTCTCCTGCAGACTACCGTCACCAACGGTCGCACCACCCCCGGCCCCCCCCACAAAAACGACGCCAAAATCACACTTGAAAAGTGGCGCTCCCAAATACCACCGCTATCCTCCTCACAAAGATGAAAAACATGACCGACCGCCGTGCCTTCCTCAAAACCCTCGCTGCCTCTGCCGCCGCAACCTCTTTCGTTCATGCAAAACCCAAATCCGACAAACTCGGCCCCCTCCTCCCCACTCGCAAAATCGGCCGTCTCGACGAAGAAATCTGCGTTTACACCCTCGGCGGCTCTCACGTAAGGAAAGCCGGCATCGCTCAATTCGGCGGAGAAATCAAAACCACCGAAGCCCTCATCGAAAAGTCCATCGAGCTCGGCGTCCGCGCCTTCGATACCGCCCGCGGCTACGGCCAAGGCGAATCCGAACAATTCTACGGCCGCTTCCTCACCCCCAGATATCGCGACCACATCTACCTCACCACCAAAACCGGTGCAAGCGACGGTGCCAAAGTGCGCAGTCACCTCGAAGACTCCCTGCGCTGGATGAAAACCGACGTCATCGACCTCTGGCAGATCCACTCCATCATGTCCCCCCAAGACGTTGATAACCGCTGGAAAAACGGCGTCATCGATGAATTCCTCAAAGCCAGGGATGAAGGCAAAGTCCGCCACATTGGCTTCACCGGGCACGTCTCCACCAAGGCCCACCTTCACATGCTCAAACGCCTCCGCGACGAAGGAATCAAACTCGACACCTGCCTCATGCCCATGAGCCTCGTCGACCCCCACTACGACTCCTTCATCACCGAAGTCCTCCCCGAACTCCTCAAGGACGGCTACGGCGTCTTCGCCATGAAAACCATGGCCCACGGTCGCCTCCTCGGAACCGATAACGGCAAACCCATCGACCTCTTCACTGAATCCCTTGGCACCACCCCCGTGAAAGCCGGCCTCACCGCCCGCCACATGCACCACTACGCCTACTCTCTCCCCATCTGCTCCCTCTGCTCCGGATGCATGACCATCGCTGACCTCGAGGAAAACATCCAAAACCTCAAAGCCTACAAAGGCATGGACAACGAAGAACGTGACCGCCTCCTCGCCCTCGCCAAACCCTTCGCCGGACCCGAAACCGAGCGCTGGAAAAAATCCAAGGCGTGACCGAACTCCTCCTCAACGACCAAATCTACCACCGAGTCATCGAGGAACTCATCCCCGATACCAAAAACTACCTCTGGATCGTCACCGCCGACCTCAAGGACCTCCACGTCAAACGCGGCCGCAAATACGTCCCCTTCCTCGAAATCCTCTCCAACCTCATCGACCAAAATGTCGCCATCCGCCTCTTCCACGCCAAAGAACCCGGTCCTCGCTTTCGCAAGGACTTCGACAATTACCCCAACCTGTTAGAATCTGAACTCTTCGAACGTATCCTCTGCCCCCGCATCCACACCAAGGCCATCATCATCGATGGCAAAACCGCCTTCCTCACTTCCGCCAACCTCACCGGAGCTGGCATGGGTGCCAAATCCCCCGACCGTCGCAACTTCGAAGCTGGCATCCTCACCAACGAACAACAACACCTCGCCCCCCTCCTTGACTGGATCGACCACCTCTACCTCGGCGAACCCTGCCTCACCTGCGGACGCCGCGATGTCTGTCCCGACCCCATCGCCTAGAGGATCTTAAATGGAGATGTATCCGATAAAGCGAGAAAATTTGGATTCCAACAAGGCGTTGTAAAAGCCGAGCGGAGCGAGACAGCCTGCCAAAGGCAGCCCGTAGGGAGCGACCGGAGGGGAGCAGCAAAATTGGTCGGGACCAGTGACTGAGCAAGAACGCAGCTGGAGGCCAAATTTTCCGCTTCCGCAAGTTCCCTCGGCGAAGCCGCAATCTCTAAAACCCAAGAATTCTCATCGGTTACAGCTCAATTGAAAATGCTCTAATTCCTGAAAACTCCCTACTCCCCAGCTTCCGGCCTTCCAACAAACTTCCCAAGCTGAACTGGAAAATCGCCAATCGAACGAATCTTGATTCGGCGATACTCCAACTCGGCAGCCTCTGCTTGGATTTGCAGCTTTCCTTTCGTAAGCGGCTCGAACTCGCCATCAGAAAATTGCTGCGCATCAAAAATCGCCATATTCGGTGTTCCGTTCACGACAAAAACGGCCCGCGAGTCCACTGCGTAAATTTCAATGGTATTCCACTCGCCGTTCGGACGCTCTTCCGAAGGCGAGTGCACAACCACCGCACCCTTCACTTCCCTGAGTGACTGCTTCGGATCAAACACCCCGAGCTCATACTCACCGAGCTCCAAATCCTCACCACTTCGGAACGGCACGAATGCTCTCGCATTTGCAACCGGAATAAAATCGCCGCAATCACCCTCCTGAATCTGGCACTCCAACGACTGCATCCAAGCATTCCAACCAACACCATGCTCTCCCACACAATGGAAGAGCAGACCACTGTCCCGCTTCTTGTCTAACCGCGGCTCCCACTTCTTCTCTCCCCATCGAAACTGGAAAGAGAGATGGTAAGACTCGTAGTCCTCAAGAGACGTCAAAGCTCCGAAGACTTCTCCCGTCACTTTCAACACCACCTCCCCATCAACCAGCTCAGTCGTAAAAATGCCAAGCGGATCGGAAAGGCCAATCGGCTCACCTCCCTGAATGCCATCTACACTTTCTGTTCGTTCTCGACCGGGAACCTCAACCGATTTGTGGGGAACTCCTGTAAACACTTCCCATTTGGTCAGCCCCTCGTCCAAAAGGTCCTCCCAATCCGCTTCTCCAGCGGAAGACAACTGCATGAAGGCCAAACAGCCAACAAACTTCGCCAAAAGCCTTTTGACACGAGTAACGATCATGTGTTCGAAACGACGAATCTAGCGCCACTCTGTTAGACCCACGATTTCCCCATTCGGTCCGGTGAAGAAAGTGTATTTGTCCCGAGCATACGCTTCGTTCTCCAGCTCGTATCCTTCCTCCTTCAATTTGTCGCAGATGGGGACAATGTTATCGACGAGGAGCATAAAATGATTGTGATTGGTATTCCCAATCGGCCCCACCGTGTCCCGATGTTCAGGCGAAGGGAGCGAAAGGTGGATTTGACACTCGTTTGCACTCAATTTGATAACCAGCATTCCCTCAATACCCACTCCCTTCAACACGTCGGCGCCAGCCAACTTAAATCCCAGGATCTCCCGATAAAGTTTCAGCGTCTCTTCCAACTTGAGGACGTGAACACAGTTGTATTTCAAACCAACGACCTTGCCCTCACTTGCCGACTCAGTCTGCACATCCGCCGGTTTTCCAGGCGAATCAGCAAACAATTCGGTGAATGAAAGCAATAAAACAGCAACTGCGAGAATAGCTCTAACCAGCTGACCTACAGCGATTTTTCTAAAAACACCTCTCGGAATAAGTTGAATTTGCATAATGCTTTGAAGACTGAAACAGAAACCCTCCCTTCCTGCATGTAATTTCGCCTGAAGAAAAAGACCCTAGAAGCTCTCAACCGGTCACTCCACCCGGCTCGTCACCACTCCGCCCTTCATCACCGTCTCCAACAAATCCCCTTCCTTCACCGCCTTCGCATCCCGCACAACCTGACCCGCCTCATCCATCGTAATCGAAAACCCCCGCTCGAAGGCTGACTCCGGCCCCAAGGCCTTCACCAAGGCTTGCACCCGCTTCACCGCCTCTTCCTTCCAATCCAACTCCCTCTCCAAAACCTGTTCCAACCTCTTCCCCAACCCCGCCAGCCGCTCCCCCTGCCTCTCCAAAACCGCCGCCGGACGATTCGCCTGCCAACGCGCCGCCAACTCCCGCAACCCCGCCCCCTGCTCACCCAACTGCCCCTCCACCCCCCGCTCCAATCGCGCCTCCAAATCATCCACCCGAAAAATCACCTCCCGCAACACCTCCTCAGCCCCCGCCGTCAAAATACGACGTCCAGCGTAGCGAAGCACCTCCGCCCGCCGCTCAATCCCCTCCTCCACCCGCCTCTCAATCCGCTCCCCCAG
>JBCCZX010000093.1:0-12795 GCA_039186735.1 Verrucomicrobiota bacterium
AATAATACTATTCTTCTCCAAAGCCTCGGCCGTAAACGCCGCCGGATCACTCACCGGCACCTTCGGCTCCTTCACAAACACCGTCGTCACGATGAAGAAGATCAAAAGAATGAACACGCAATCGATCATCGGCGACAAATCCGGTTTCGCCTCCTCATCGCTCCCCATTCTGTTCGGCCCATCCAACATCAGATCGATTTGAACTTGGTCGTGACCACCGCCGCCTGCAACTGACTCAATACCGTCGCAATATCATTCCGCTTCTCTCGCACCACCAACGCAAAAAACATCCCCGGAAGCGCCACCACCAAACCCGTCAATGTCGTGAACAACGCCTCCCTCATCCCCGCCGCAATCATCTCCATACTCTGCTTGCCTCCTCCCGCACTCAATCCATCAAACATCGCCAACATCCCCAAAACCGTCCCCAGCAAACCCGTCATCGGCGCTGCCGCCACCAGCGTCCCGATAATGATCAACCTCTGATCAATCGACCGCACAAGCACATCAAACATCTCGTCAAAACGACGCTGCACCCGCTTCACCGAAAGCTTCGGACCATGCACCGCATAACGAATAATCTCTCCCACCCGGCCTTGCGCCTCCTCGGGATGATGGATCCAGCGCTCCCATTCCTTCCGTCGCGAATTCGTGAGATTGCCCTTCATCACAAAAATCACCGCCGCAATCGATGTCACATACAACATCACCGCCACTGCCGCCAGCACCCCCATCACCCATCCCCCTTCGGTGAAGATGGCCATGACTTCCTGGAGGTTTTCTTGCATCGCTCAGTGGCTCAATCCAGATTTACGCGGGCATAAACTCCTGCTCCTCGAACTCTTCTCCCCCGTCATCCTCCGGGGACTTCTTCTCTTTCTTCGAACTTTCCTCAGTCAACTCCGTTGTGCCATTCAGCATCGCCAACGCCACCCCTTGCGCCTTGTCGTAGCGCGCACGGGCCAAACTCTTCAACATCCCATGGATGATAATAATCGGTATCGCAACCACCAAACCTTGCGCCGTCGTCACCAGAGCCGCCCCAATCCCCTTCGAGAAATTCTGCGCGTTCCCCGTCCCGTAAATCGCCATCGCATCAAAGGTCTTCATAATCCCCAAAACTGTCCCTAACAGACCCATCATTGGCGCGGCCGCCGCCACCAAAGCCAAAAACGGTAACAGACGCTCCAAACGCGGCTGAATCGCACTCAACTTCTCCAACAACGCATCCTCCAATATGCGACGCCGCCCATAAAAATTATCCACCCCTGCCCGCACCATATTCCCGCAAAATCCTCGAATTCGATCCGCCTTCTCATTCGCCGCTTCCAAATCCCGATCCAACAAAGAATCCAAAACATCATTCACGGTCGCACGATCCGGAATATTGAAGAGATTGATTTCAACCAACTTGAAGAGCGCAATGAGAATTGCCAGCGCACCCAATGCCAAAATCGCATAACCCACAATCCCTCCATTCTTCACCCGATCCCTAAGGCCGGGCGTTTCCTCTTTCGCCTTCAGCGCCTTCCCCCCCGTTGCATCAATCGCCACCACCGCAGCGCCCGTCTCCACCAACTTCCGCACTGCCGTCTGCTGCTCAGCCTCGAAC
The DNA here is from genome assembly GCA_039186735.1 of Verrucomicrobiota bacterium. Taxonomy (GTDB): domain Bacteria; phylum Verrucomicrobiota; class Verrucomicrobiia; order Verrucomicrobiales; family Akkermansiaceae; genus Roseibacillus. The sequence continues at coordinate 1,613 of JBCCZX010000093.1, forward strand.
TGCGAAATTTGCGGAAATCCCGCCTGCGCCAAGCCCGTCAAACCAGCAATATCCTTTCCTTTCGCCGCAAAATAACCCAACGGACCCAAAACCGCGAAATCCCCGTTCACATAATCCGACTCCACGAGACCTTTCCCCTCGAAGCGCGTTCCTCCCGCCAAAACCTGCAATCGCTGCGCTCCCAAAGTCAAAACCTTCAACCGCGTTTCAATCTCCTCAGCCAAATCCTGCTCCTCCGCCGCTTCCGCACGCAAATCCTCAATCCGCTCCCCATAAAGCTGCATCTCCGCCGACTGCAAACGCGTCAACATCCCCTTCGCATAACCATCGAGAATATTCCGCGTATACTCAAACTCACCACGCCGGTTCGACAACTCATTATCCAGCCTCTTCTCTTTCCCGCCCAATTGAGCCTCCTTCGCTCGCAACTCCCGCTCTGAACGCTGGCGCAATCGCAACTTCTCCTCCAACTGCTGGACCTCCACCACCAAAGGCCCCTCCTGCCCCGCAATCTGCTCCTGCGCCGCCAGATACTGGTTCTGCGCCTCCTGCAAATTCGTCCGCGCCTGATTCAAGGCCTCCCTCGAACTCTTTTGGCCAAACAGCTCTCCACCACCCACCAAAACCGTTAGGCTCCCGACCAATACACCCACTAGAAATCTCGAATTCATCCGCCGCTTCTTTCTACTGAACATCCAGAGGCAAAGTCACCAACTGTGATTCCCCGCTTCCATCCGCCGACTTGAACAAGTCCCTCGTCAACGCAGCAATCCTATCACCCTCCAACTTCTCAAAACTCCAACCCGTCGCCGAGCTCGTCCCCTTCAACGCAACCGTCCCCCCTTCATCAACCGCAAACGCAGAGGACAACCCGAAATACAACACATTCATTTGCTTGTCCGTTCCATCCACACTCAGCGGATGCGACACCGCCCAAAGCCGACTATTGAAGCGCTCTGCATCCAAAAGAATCTGCACCAACGGTTGCATTCTCCCGTTCAAACCCAACTTCGCTTTCTCATCCGGCTCCGCCGTCCGATGCTCCCGCAACTTCTCTATCGCACTCTTCAATTTCGCCGAACCATCCTCTCCCCCAATGTAAAACTGCGGAAGCAACGGGACCACCTTCGCCACCTCCGCTTCGAGTGGCTCAAGTCCGTCCCGAAACGCTTCCCGCGCCCGATGATAACTCTCCTGTTGTTCCAACTTGGCCTTCGAATCAAGATCCGCGGAATCCAAGCGCAACTGCACCTCCTCAATATCTTTCTCCGTCTGCTGAATCATTCCCTCCAAACCAAGGATCGTATCCTGCAACACCTTCTGATCATTCGCCCATCGCCCCTCCAACTGCTGGGTCTTTTCCATCACCTCCATCCATTGCTCGATGGTCGTCTTCAACTCAACGTGCTGCTCAGCGACAGTCTGGGCAAGAGCTCCCATCCCAGAAAGAGCAAACCCGCTCACCAATACCAAAAACCCCTTCATTTTCAGGCCTCCTTATGACGACCAACCCGCAATTTTCAACCTTAGTTTTCCAACTCTTTCGCCAGAAAAGTCCCCAAAAAAAGAGCCGCCCCCAATGGAACGGCTCTGAATAAATCTACCTGAATTTCAGCAAATTACTGAGAGACCTGGAAGAAAATTTTATCCTGACCAAGAAAGGAAGCAGGAGTCAGACCGTCGAGATCAATAGTAATGGTATTGGCATTCACAGAAACACCTCCGGTGAGCGGAGTGAATGCACTCAAATCAGTCGAAGCGGAAACAGTCGAACCAGCAGCGGCGACCGCCAACTCGATGAAGAAATCTCCAAATTGATCGAATCCGCAATCAACAATCCCCAGTGAGCCAGGCGCCGCTGGGAGGTAACCGGCTTCATCGAGGAAGGTCCAGCACTCCAGCCAGAGCGGGGCATCCGGGGCAAACGCTCCCCGATAATCCACGTCTTGCAAAAAGGGATTCTGCGAAAAGTCGCTGTCCCCACTCAACAGGGGCGAAGTCGGCAACGGACGGGGATCCAATCCTCCGTTCGGCACGGCCACGCTCGTTCCCGCCAAATCAAGGCCGGTGCTGTAGACATTCGCCGCAAAGGACGGACTCTCGTTGTTGTTGCCGGCAAACACGTTGTTGGTCACCAACAGGTTCGCACCCACACCGTCACTGCGGTTGTCGTAGGTCTCGTCAACTCCGAAGTCTCCAATCGCGCTGTCCACCAGCAAACCGTCGAAACGGTCGTCGAAGCGGAAGGCCTCCGTGCTGCTCGATCCCCCGTCAAGGAAGGTCGCATTCGCAATGAACGGATTGGAGTTCCCTATCCCGTCGTAACGGGTTGTTCCGGGATCTCCATTCACCTCGGTTCCATCCCATTCCCCGGCATGGTCACCGTCGGTGTCATCATAAATCACGAACCAGAACTGGTGCGTTCCGCTGTGGCCGTTGTCGATGTCGAAGGCATCGTCCTTCGTGAAGCTCACCACCAGGTTGTTGGTGTTCACCGTTCCACCGAAGAACTCCACCCCGTCGTCCTCGTTGGACACCACTTCCACAAACTCAATAGTGGTCCCGCTTCCAACACCGCCCAGGGTCAAACCGTTGATCTCGTTTCCATCACTCAGGGCAAATCCACCGTGACGGATGGACAGATAACGAATCGTTCCGCTGCTCTCCGCATTGTTGATAGCCAACGTCCCGGGATCACTGTTCGCACTATTACCATACTCGATGATGTCCGAGAAGTTGTCGCCATCGTTGTTGTCGAAACCAACCGCCGCAAAGCCCTCGATGGACTTCTCATGCAGGTTCACCTCTCCACCGTTGTTCGGCGTCGTGTCCGTGTCCGTGAAGTTCGATACAAACGCATTCCCCAACACCACCAGGCCTCCCCAACGACCCGCGGTCTCACGAGTCGGGGCTGTCGCAGGAACTGCAGCTCCTTGATGGGCGAAACCACTTGAATCAACCCCATCGATGTCAAGTCCACGCTCTGCTTCCAGAGTATCGACGGTTGTCATCAACACGGGGTTCTTCGCTTCACCCAGCACGTCAATCTGCGCTCCCCTCGTCACCACAATCGAACCCAGTTTGTTATCAGATGTGATTGCACCATTATTCTCAAAGGACGCCCCGAAGATCCGCGTGCCGGCCTCGATCGTCAACTTGGCTCCATTGGTGACAAAAAGAGTGTCTTTGATGATGTAATTCTTGTCAGACGTAAAAGTCATGTCCGCATCAATCACCGAAGCAAAAATTGCTACCCCGTTGTCACTCCCAACCTGTTGAGAGGTCGCCAGACTGGCGATGACGTCTACATCGTCACTCGTTAAGTTGGTTAAAGTCTGCCCATGTGTAAAACACAGACCAGAAAACAGGCTGATTACGCCTATCATCGTTTTTTTAATCATAGATTTTGAATGATTTTTTGTACGGATCGAGCCGTTGGATTTACAAGACCGCGTGAACTAAGAACGACATTGAAAAAATGTCAGCCACCTCAGTGTAACGAAAACGCCACAATGCCGCGCTTCGTACTAGAAAGCACCCTTGACCCAGACACTGAACCTTCTTCCACCCTCAATGAAGGCTCTCTGAGTAGCCTCGCTGCCATCTTGAGGCACAAACAAAACCTCTTCATCAGAAGCCAAAATATTGTCGATGGCCAAACCAAGCTGGTAATCCGCAAAATCGGTTGAAAACGTCTTTTTAAAGACAAAGTCCAGCTGAGGAGACGGCTGTCTCTCCAAAAAGCGATCCGTCGGTGTTGCGGGAATCGCCTCTAAATAAGAGCCGACAAAATTGAGCCCGAGATTCGCATCAACTCCCATCTCTTCGGACGAATAACTAAGTCCAACATTGAAGATATGCTTTGGCTGCTCAGGCAATGAGGATTCAATTTCAAGAGGACCTTGGGTCACATCAAAAAGTGAAATCGCAGTGAGACTACCTTCAATAAACGCATAATTGAAATCAAGGCCAAGCCCATAGGGGAGTTCCACAATACCCTCGAGTTCAAATCCTGCTACTGTGGCTTCATTCCCGTTCGTCACTTGCGTCTGATTCCCTTCACGAAGCCTCACAATCGGATCAGAAATCACTTTATGAAACAGATTAAGTGTCGTTTCGATCCCCATCACATCAGGGAATCGGGTTGTGAAATCAAAGTTCAGGATTGAAGAATCCTCGAGATCGGAATCTCCAACAATCACCTCTCCGGTCTCCCGATTAATCTGAGGAAAAGGAAGCAACTCTTTCGTAATTGGCCGAGCGACAGTATTCGAGATCGCGGCAATGAGCATGAGCCCATTACCGGCCTCGTAGCGAGCAGATGCTCCGAACAAATCAACACTCTCACCGAAATCTCCGCTATCCGAAACTCCGGGAACAATGATTCGCCTCGACACAAATTCTCTTCGAGCTCCGACACGGAGTAAGAACGGCTCCCAATCGAATTCAAAGTCCGCATAAAGGCTCGTAGTCGTTTGTGACACTTCACCATCACGCACGATACGTGCCCCATCGTTTCCAACAGAAGCAATGAGTTCCAGACCCGATTCCTCTCCTAAAGCCAGTTCTGCCGGGATGCCCTCATCTGGATTTGTTCCAACACCAAATCCATCAATGTCGGATGTTCCAATAATTTGTAATGTGATCTCTCGGTTACTTTCCAACCTCAAACGATTCTCTCGCGCAAGTCCTGTTCTCAAGACAAGTGAAGAGCCTGATCCACCACGACCCAGTAAGGGGAACGTCAAATCAGTCCGAAAATTCTCAACTCTTTCAAATTGAAGAAACCGTTCCCGAAATGAATCAATATCCGAAGGGCTCGCACCATCTTCGATCGTAAACTCTCGCCCTCTCTCTGGATCAGTGGGAAGATCTGACGCATCGGATAAAAATTGAGTTTCAAATGATCCATTGTAAGCATTGATTGCTGCGTCTGAAGCATTTGCATTTTCCAATGCAGACTCTAGTTCCGACCACGTATTCAAGCTATCAAACTCTGCAGCAGTCAGTGTTCGAGTGGGGACAAATTGATCAGTAAAGCCTCCCGTAAGAACAAACGTAGAACGAAACTGCGCATCTGTTCTTACCGTCGAAAAAAATTCCGGAGTCACGGAATAGGCCTCTCGAGTAAAACCAGAAGCGATCGCACTAGCTGCCTCTAACACCGCGTCACTTCCAAAATCGAATTCAAGTCGACGAAAAGCACTTCCTTCGATATCGATTTCATTTTCACTTCTGGAAAGCTCCCATTCCAAGAGAGGAATGTTGGCATCATCTAAATCATCACCAAAAAGAGCATGCCGGCCACTAATCTGAAAAATATCATAACGATTCTCGCGCAATTGGGTGCTCACCACGTTTAAGCCTACAAATTCGACAGCATTGTTGTCGGCATTCTGGAAAAACGAACCCGTTGTGGAAACTTCAGGCTCATCTGGCAGACCAAATCCTCCAAAAAGAGAGCTGTTGATGGCCACCCGGTCTCGGCCTTCAAATCTTTTGAAAAAGGAGGCATTGAGTTCATGACTCGTATTGAGTCGAAGACCGATTCCCAATGAATGCGTCCAGTCCGTTTGGCGAACATAACGATCGGCAGTGAAGTTGCCTGATGTCACCGTATCCAAAAAACTGTCGAGCTCAACCGAGTCTTCTTGGCCTCTCCGCAGAGAATAGATAAATCCCAACTGACCGTCAGACCCAAATTCAAATGAGTCTCCAATCGATAAAGTGTAGGTCTGATCAAACTCTTGGGAAACGGATCGAGGCAAGAAGCTCCGGGAACGAATTGCACCTATCGAACGCTCAACAAGAGAACCCTCATCATTCAAAAAACTGTCGTTAAAATCAGCAAAGTCAGCATTCCCAAAAAAGTCCAACCCCTCACCGTCGTTGACAAGAAAGTCATCGCCAGCATTGATTTCATCAAAGCCAAATTCAGTCTTGAGTTCTAGCTTTTGCTCCTCAGGGAAGCTCCTCGATAAAATTCGAATCGAGGCCCCACCAAAATCGCCTGGCAAAGTGGCATTGTAGACTTTGTCGACCACAATGGCATCGACACCAACCGTAGGAAAAAGGTCGAGCGAAACAGCCTTCCGGAAAGGACTGGTAGTTGCGATGGGACTATTGTTGAACTGCGTCGTGATGTAACGGTCGGCTAGACCACGAACAACCGCGCGACCATCTCCAACAATGTTCGCCCCGGCAATTTTTTCTACTGCCTCGGCGACGTCACCCAAATTCTTCTTGGCAAAATCTGCCTGTCCAACGATTCCCTTCACTCCAAAATCGGCGAATTCTTCAAAGACAATCTCATTCGACCTCTCTTCCTCAAATTCTCCAACCACTTCCACTTCATCCAACTCATACTCCTCATCCACAAGCTCAACCGGGCGCTCTTCAAGTGATTGGCGAATCTCAAGCACTTTGTCTACCTTCAAGACCACGACCCGGTCCGATTCAAAGTAACCAAATTTATTGAATTTCACCACCAACTCTGTCGAAGGCAAACTCTCGAGAGTAAATGTTCCATCCTGCTGTGAGCGAGTGGTCCGTCCAATCGCAGGAATCGACACAATCACGCCCGGTAACCCCTGTCCATCATCACCAAAAACGACCCCTGAGAGAGAGGAGTTCTCCTCGAGATCGGAAACGTTCGGAAGCACACTTTCCGAACCGCTTCCGATATCTTCGTCACCTTCAGGCAACGGAACTTCGGAACTTTCTAGAAATCGACCGACTTCCCACTCATTTGCCTCTTGCTCCTGAATCACTTCTCCCGAAGAGACATCAGCCGGGCTGCGAGATGACTCTTCCAGCTTGGAATCGGTTTTGAGAGTTGCATCCTGACTCTTCGCTTGATCAGGAACCAAGCTTTCCGTTCCTACTTGCGCAGAATGAACTTCGAGCTCATTCGCAGAAATGAAATTCACTGGACACTCCAAGAACTGGCTCTTGTTCACCGCAACCTCATTTTGCTTTTCTTTGAATTCAGGAGTCCGCTGAAGGGAACCATCATTGGGTTTGCGATTTTCAAAATCAGCTCGAATAAGTCGAAACACCTTCTCGATCGGCTCGCTGTTCAAGCGATGGCTGCCCAAATTTTCTGAGCTGACCCTCAAAAATTCAGAGTTTTCGCCAAATTCTATCGCTAACTCAATCTGGCGAGGAGCTTCCACAAATTGGAGCTCGTCAGAAGAAAGCCACTCACTGTTCCAGAAAACAACCCCGACTAAACATTCGACGCCGAAAAAGAGCGCTACTGATGTAATGAAAAGCTTGCGCCGATTTCGATACGGACGAGTTCGACCTCCCAATCTAACAGCAAGCTCGTCTAGAGATCTTCTCTCGAAACGAGCCAAACTGGATTTATTCCCTGCCACAAAGAGCGCGACTTAAAACAAGCCGTTTTCAAAAACACAAGCCTTGCTGTGTAACGGTATTGCCCGAATCAAATTCAGACCGAACCGAAAATTAAAAAAACCTACCATTAAGTAAGGATTTACAAGATATTGTTGTTTGACTCTCTTCTTTTTTAAAACCGCATCCCTCTTGGTTTGGCAAGCATTGCATGTTTTAACTTTTCAAAAAGACTTCATCGCTCTTTAGAACCGCGGAACAGCATCAGTATTCTACAATGTATGCTGCTACTAGAGTCGCTTGACGACGTGGAAATAGATGTAGAAATTCAATTTGATGAAGATCCTACTGCTAACTTTTATTATTGCGGGACAAAGTATTCTTCTCTCGCACGAACATGACAAAGAAAAGACACTTTCTGAAGTAGATATTATCGACCTCCAAATAGCTCACAATACAGAACCCTCATTCCCTTCAAACACCGTTTCCCCTAGATTTTCTTGGAGATTTGATCCGAAGGATGAAGTGTTAGACCAATCAGCTTTTCAAATTATGCTTCGTCGACGAGACAGCGATGAGACGAATCATTACTCGATAATTTGGGACTCAAAAAAGATCATCAGTAATAATAATCACCTCGTTTCATATTCTGGACCAGTGCTTGATACAGGGGTAGAGTATGAGTGGAGGGTAAGGGCCTGGACAAAACAAGTTACTACTTGGAGCGATTGGAAAAAATTTAGATATGATAGTTTTGGCTCTGATTTCACTCCAACGTCAGAATTTATATGCTCAAATCCTATTTTCAATAAAGCATTTCTAGCAGCCAGAGATGCACAGCTCAGCTACCTCAAAGCGGGAGCACAAGATGCCGGGACAACCCAGTTAATCTCTTTATCTGTTGCTCTGAATTTCGATTCAGTTCGCTATTTCAAAGAATGGCTTAATCGCCTGTTTTTGCGAAGGTTACAAAATGGCTGCCTCCCGCAAAGTTTGTCTGTGGACGAGCAGTTTTCGCGATCAGGTTGTTCCGAAGCTGGAATTATAGTTCCTTTTGCTGTAGGCCAAATTTCAGGAGATCTTACTTTGAATCGGAAACAACTCGAAGGACTCATCGCGCATATTGAGAACTTTCAAGCTTATACAAATGAACAGACAGGGTTTTTTCCTCATCAATTTGCAGATCCTCCCAAACTCAGTATTAGTGAACATTCTCCACCCAATCTTTTCTCGTCTATTTATCTTTCTATCGCTTGTAGACAGTTAGCTCGATTAGCCGCGGAGGTAGGTAACTTACCAGTGCTTGAGCAAGCAACATATTGGGATAAATTTGTTTCAGATAAACTGAATTCATATTTCCAAGGTGACTCATTTGAACTTAGTAAACTTTCGTCTGAGGAGTTAATGATGGCTTATCGAGGTCAGACATTTCCTTCCAGTTTGCAGATCGCTATTACTACAGAATTAAAGAAACGATTTTCTGAAACAACAGATCTTGAAAATCGGCACCTTGTTACTTCTTCTTTAAGATTTCTCACGCTCTGCGGAGAAGGACAGATGGCTTTAAAGTTTGCGGAGAAATTTGCTAATTCACCGCTTGATGATTCTGAGGATACTCTTATCAAATTAAGTTCTTTATCTGAGTGGCAACTCAATTTCCTTGGAGGACTGAGCCCTGCTGCTCCTGGCTTTAGAACAATTCGTTTTGCTCCGTTTTTGGTCGATAGTCTTAATTTTGTTACTGTCAAAATTGATTCACCATACGGGCCTATAGAAAGTCATTGGAAAAGAGAAAACAGTAAACTTCATTACAGACTTACTGTTCCACCGAATACAAAAGCATATGTAGCGATTCCTACTAGAAATAGTGATTCAAAAGTATTTTTTAACGGCTCACTTCCGGTCGATAATCCTAAAGTAAAAGAACTGCCGATGACGAATACACGTCGCGAATTTGAGCTTGTTGCAGGCACTTATTCGTTTTTTGAATCAGATTGAATGTAATTTACGGTGCTTGAAGCGTCCCCCTGAAGAGTTGGACAGGGAATAAGAGCTTTCGAATCACGGGGGAATCGGTCAAAACCAACAAGAAAGACAGCGGGTATGGTCGAGCTGACATTGTAAGCAACCCCTAAATTGAGGCATATCAAAAGGAGAGAGTTTGGTTCAGAAAGAAAGGAACCGAACGATGAAAAAGAGCCGATTCACGGAGAGCCAAATTGTGGCTATTCTCAAGGAAGCCGATGCCGGGATGAAAGTGGCCGAAGTGTGCCGAAAACATGGCATCAGCCAGCCGACCTACTACAACTGGAAGAGCAAGTATGGAGGACTCGGCGTCGCCGAACTCAAGCGCATCAAGGAGCTGGAAGGCGAACATGCCAAGCTCAAGCGCATGTATGCCGACCTCGCGATGGAAAACGATGCCTTGAGGAACTTGATCGAAAAAAAGCTCTGAGACCAGCGCAGCGGCGGGACTGCGCCGCGTGGCTGGTCCATGAAAAAGACCTTCCGGTGAAACGGGCTTGCCGGGCAGTGAGCTTGTCACGGGCGAGCTGGTATCGTCCGCCCAGCAACCGGCTCCAAGCCGACAAGGAAGTGGTAGAAGCACTCAACCAACTCGTTTGCCGGCATGGTCGTTGGGGGTTTTGGAAATGTTTTCATTGGCTGCGGCAACAAGGTCATCCCTGGAACCACAAACGGGTCTGGAGGGTCTACAAAAGCATGGGGCTCAACCTCCCCAGACGAACGAAACGGCGTTTGCCTGCCCGGGTCAAACAGCCCCTCGAAGCCCCGGCAGTCGCTGGCCGACAATGGTCGATGGACTTCATGCACGACACCCTCTACCACGGCAAACGCTTCCGAACCCTCAACATCATTGATGAAGGAGTGCGCGAAGCCCTCGCCATTGAAGTCGACACCTCCCTTCCGGCAGCCCGGGTGATCCGGGTCCTGGAACAACTCAAGGAGAGCCGACCTCTACCCAAGCAAATCCGGGTGGATAATGGCCCGGAGCTGGTCTCAGCCCGGTTGCTGGCCTGGTGTGAACGTCATCAGGTGACCCTCCATCACATCCAACCCGGCAAACCCACCCAGAACGCTTACATTGAACGTTTCAATCGAAGCTATCGACGAGAGGTTCTCGACGCCCACCTCTTCGAGTCCCTTTCCCAAGTCCGTGAACTCACTCACCAGTGGATGATATCCTACAATGAGGAACGCCCTCATCAATCGCTGGGAAACCTCCCGCCCACCGTCTTCAGACAACAACTCAACAAACAATCCAAACGCCAAACCTCTCCTTTTCAACTGTCCACTTGACGGGGTATCTTACAAACGAAGGCGACAAACTCGTCGTTCTGGAGGCCATGAAAATGCTCACCACCGTCAGCGCTCCATCAGCGGGAACAGTGAAAGAGGTGCTACTTCACAAAGGGAAGCAAGCCGACACGAACGATCTTCTGGTAACCCTCGAATGAACCGACCACAAAACGCCTCTCAGGTTCAGCTCAAAGAATGCACATATTGCCCAAATAGGTATCATGTTAGCTCTTCTCTAACACTCTTACACGCTTCTGCGACTCCAACATAAGAGCCATGAGAATTTCCCTGGAGTTCTCTCTTCAGCAGAAGAACTTTTTCTTTTTCTAACTTCTCGACCATCTCTAAATCATGAGAAACACAAATGCAGGAATAATTGGAATCGGCACACTTCGCTCGAAGCCTTGCGACAAGCCCTTCTTTTTTCTCGAAATCTAAATTACTGCCTAGTTCGTCAACAAAGAGAATCGGAGAACGAACAGAAGAGAGTAACATAGTCGAAGCAAGAG
>JBCCZX010000094.1:0-12772 GCA_039186735.1 Verrucomicrobiota bacterium
CCGATGCCTCGGGTGCGAGACTGGCGCGGCGGCCGCTACTGGGGGGGCGGGCGGGGGTCAGGATCGTTTGACGGCGAAGCGAATGACCATGCTTTTATCGAAGAGGCGGCGACCGGTGGTGGAGACTTCTTGGAGGCGGTAGACGAGGAGGCCGTAGGAGCCGTCGGCGAGTTTGCCGACGGCGAGGTTTTCCTTGGTGACGCCGAAGCCGTCTTTGTTTTCGAGTTTCCATTCTTTGCCGGTCCATGCGCCGAGGATGGAACGTTTGTCGGCATTGATGTCGTCGAGTCGTTTGAGGGTGCCGTTGAGGGAGGTGAAGGTGTCTTCTGTTTCGTCGTAGCGCATGGTGGTGATATCGGAGCCGAGGCCGGTGACGCGGATCATCCATTTGCCTTTGTCGTCTTTTTCGAGGCGGACGACGACTTGGCCTTGGGGGACGGGTTCCATTTTGCGGGCATCCCAGAGTTTGAGGTAGTCTTCGTATTCGGATTGGGAGAGTCCGAGTTTTTCGTGAAAGGGGAGGGGGATGCCAGGCTTGGCTTCTTTGGAGTATTCTTCGAACCAGGCGGGGTCGCTTTTGGCACTGGCTTCGACTTTTTCGATGTAGGTTTGGATTTCGTCGGGAGGGACGACGACGACGATTTCTCCTTTGACGGCGGAATCAGGAGTGAGGTAGGGAGCGAAGACGTCGGGCGCTTTGTCTTGGGCGAGAGTCCAGACGGGAAGGAGCGTGAGGATGGTGGCGAGGATTTTCATTTTCGGCAGGGTGTGTGTGCGGTGGAAAGCATTCTCTCGAATGGGTGCGACCTCAAGCTTGGGTTTGGTTCTTTTGGGGATGCGATTGACTGTGCAGTTGAGATGGGTCTGGCGGGCTGAGGGGGGGTTGTACGAAAAAAAGGGACCGGGAGGTCCCTTTTGGTGGGTTTGCGGTTTGGCTTCCAGTTATCGGCAAGAGTATCCGCCTGAACGGTAGCCGTAGCCATTTCCGCGATAGGCGCGACGGTAAGAATTGCTGTGGCGATAGGCGTTGCTGTGACCGTAGTGATGGTTTCGGACGCCATTGTAATAGACACGGCCGTGGGAGCGGTGCCCGTGACTGCGACAGTTGGCCCGCCTTTGGAAAGGTTGGCGGTAGTAGTTGTAGATGGGTCGGCGGTAGCAGTCGTAGCCGCGGAAGACTCTTTTGGTGTAAATGGGGCATCCGCAGGAGGCATGACCACTTACGTAGGTGTGGGTTGTGCCGATGGAGACGCGGACGCCGGCTTCGGCGGTGTTGGGCAGGGCGAGGAATGCTGCAGCAGTGACAGCGATGGTTGCTAGAATTCGTTTCATGTTCCTGATTTCTTTCTTGGTTTGAGTTGCAGTGATGAGACCGGGGGTGAGGGAATTGTATTCAGGAAAAATTCAAGGGGGTGCGGGTTATAATCGGAGGGGGGGATTGTAGCGCGAAAAAAACGGGGAGTGATGTCTATTGATTCAGACAAAAGCGCGAGTGTGATGCGCTCAGTTGATAACAAGATCGAATGATGAGTGAGGAACAATTTTCTGAAACGGAACAAGGAGCTGGAAATTCGGCACGAAGCTTGGAAGAGACCGTGCGGACAGCGATGGATGATGCGGCGAAGAAGGCGCGAGAAGCGGCTCCACGAGTGAAGGAATCCTTGAATCGTTCCTTGCAGGAACTCGTCTATGGATTGGCTTTTGGCACTTCTTTTGCTGCGACTTTTACGCAGGAGATGGTTCCAGAAACCGTGAAGGATTCGTTCTCGAAGGGTTCGGCAGCAGGGAAGCAGGCGGCTTCTGATGCGCGGGACCGGGTTCGGGAAGCGATGGACAAAAGGGATGAATCTGATTCATCCGCCGGAGAGGTTGCTCCGGCCTAGAGATTTCGAATGCCCCCTGCATTGTGCGTGTGACTGGTGCGACGGCCCTTGGGAGTTCCGAGGGCCGTCCTCCTTTTTTTCAGAAAGCAGGCTTAGCGGAGAGTGGCGAAGCGGTTGCGGAGGAGGTCTTTGGGGGAAAGGTCTGCGGACTTGGTTTGGGCGTCTTTGACCCAGTCCCATTCGTTTTCGTTTTTGGTAGGACGACTGGTTTCGTAGTAGACGCCGAATTTGCCGGGAGTTAGGTCTTGGGAGAGGTCCATGGCGGCGGCGAGGGAGGTTTTGTCGTGGTCGGTCTCTTCGACGAGGTCGAAGGCTCCGCCTTTGCGGGGGTTGCCATCGTCGAAGGCACCGGGGTAGAACATGGTGCATTCGGATAGGGTTTCGACGACGGAGAAGCCGGCGTGGAGAATGGCTTTTTCGAACATGTCGTTCATGTGTTTGACTTGGGCGGCGTGGGTGCGGGCGACGAAGGTGGCGCCGGAGGAGACGAGTTGGGACATGGGGTTGATGGGGGTGTCCTTGGAGCCGAAGGGGTCGGTTTTGGATTTGCGCCCGATGGGGGTGGTGGGGGAGGTTTGGTTTTTGGTGAGGCCGTAGACGAAGTTGTCCATGACGACGTAGGTCAGGTTGATGTTTTTGCGGGCGGCGTGGTTGAGGTGGTTGCCGCCGATGGAGTAGCCGTCGCCGTCGCCGCCGAAGACGAAGACGTGGAGGTCGGGGCGGCTGATGGAGATGCCGGTGGCGAGGGGGAGGGCGCGGCCGTGGATGAAGTGGATGCCGTGGGCGTTGACGAAGTAGGGGAAGCGGGAGGAGCAGCCGATGCCGGCGACGCAGACGACTTTCTCGTGATCGAAGCCGAGTTTTTGGACGACGTTGAAGAAGGAGGCGAGGACGGCGAAGTCTCCGCAGGCGGGGCACCAGGTGGGGTGGTCGGCCTTGAGTTCTTTTTTGGTGAGTTTTTTGGGTTCGGCTGGTGTGGACATGGCTTTGGGTCTTTTCCCACGCAGATTGACGCGGATTTTTCGCAGATTATTTTGGGACGAGGATGGATTGGATTTAGTTTCTGCCGGCGAGGACTTGTTCGGCTTTGAGGACGATTTCTTTGACGCGGAAGGTGAGGCCCTGGCATTTGTTGAGGGATTGGATGGCGGGGTTGCAGGTGGCGGCGCGGAGGAGCATGGCGAGTTGGCCGTAGCCGTAGAGGCCTTCGTCGTTGACTTCGGGGATGAGGATGTTTGTGAAGTTGTTGAAGATGTCGGCGAGGTCGGCGCGGAGGGGGTGGATGTGGCGGAGGGCCATGGAGGAGACTTGGTGGCCTTCGGACTGCAGGCGGTCGACGGCTTCCTGGATGGGGCCGGAGGTGGAGCCCCAGCCGACGATGAGGAGGTCGCCACTCTTTTCGCCGTAGATGTCGGCGGGGGGGAGTTGGGTGGCGAGTTGTTTGAGTTTGTCGCGGCGTTTGGCGGTCATCTTCTCGTGCATGACGGGGGAGCCGGAGGGGTGGCCCCATTCGTCGTGTTCGAGGCCGGTGACGACGGGGTATTTGCCGCTAGTGGCCTTGGAGCCGGGAGGGGAGTGTTTGGTGATTTGGTCGAGGGGGTAGGGTTTGAAGTCTTCGGTGCGGTCGGAGAGGTCGAGTTGGGGGTCGATCCAGTGTTTTTCGAGGTTGGGTTCGGGGAAGGCTTCGATGCGGGTGGCGATGGCTTGGTCAGAGAGGATGACGACGGGGGTGGAGTATTCTTTGGCGAGGCGGCAGGCTTCGAGGGCGGTGTAGAAGCAGTCTTCGACGTCTTTGGGTGCGAGGACGACGCGGGGGGCGTCACCGTGGGAGCCGTAGATGGCTTGCATGAGGTCGGATTGTTCGATGGAGGTGGGCATGCCGGTGGAGGGGCCACCACGCTGGATGTTGACGACGATGAGGGGGAGTTCGGCCATGCAGGCGTAGCCGAGGGCCTCGGATTTGAGGGAGAGGCCGGGGCCGGAGGAGCCGGTGATGGCGAGGTGGCCGGAGTAGGATGCGCCGATGGCGGTGGAGATGGCGGCGAGTTCGTCTTCGGACTGGAGGAAGATGCCGCCGTATTTGGGGAGTTCGGAGCGGAGTTGTTCCATGATGGTGGACCAGGGGGTGATGGGGTAGCCGGCGCCGAAGCGGCAGCCACCGGCAATCAACCCGAGGGTGAGCATGGTATTTCCGTCGGTGGAGAGGCGGTCTTGGCCGAGGTCGTTTTCGCCGGGGGCCATGGGCATGTGTTTGACGTCGTGGACGGGCCAGGCGTAGCCGGCGTCGAAGGCGAGCATGGCGTTGCGGAGGACGTCTTCGGATTTTTTGCCGAATTTGGCGGCGATGATGTCGGAGATTTTTTGGCGGTCGAGTTGGTAGACGGCGCAGAGCATGCCGAGGACGAAGATGTTTTTTCCGCGGGATTTGGCGTTGCCGCCGATGGCTTCGATGGTGGCGGAGGTGAAGGGGACGCCGATGTGGATGATGCCGCGTTCTTCTCTGATTTCCTCGATTTTGTCGGTATCGTAGAAGCAGATGCCGCCGTCTTTGAGGGCTTTGAGGTGGTTGTCGTAGGAGTCTTGGTAGAAGGCGACGAGGGTGTCGGATTCGTCGCCGGGGTGGAGGACTTCGCCGGAGCCGAGGTGGACTTGGAAGATGGAGGGGCCGCCGGAGATGGTGGAGGGGATGGTCATGTAGGTCATCACGTCCTGGGCGGTGGTGCCGGCGAGTTGGGCGAGGAAGGCTCCGACGGATTGGATGCCGTCTTGGGAGTGTCCGGCGAGGCGGATGACGGCGTTTCGGATGGCGGTGGGTCTGGCGGTTTCGCTCATGGGTTTCGCTTTTGCCTGATCAAAGGAGTCGATTGCTACAGATCCTTCTTTGATTTGGGAAGGCAAAAGGGCCGTGAGGATGAAGGAGATTCATCCGGCGGGTCGTCTGGTCATGCGTTGGTTGCGAAAAGACCGGTGAGGTTGGGGAGGTCGGAGGCGGATTCGGCGGGTTGGGCGGAGAGGATTTGGCCGTTTTTGTAGAGGAAGGCTCCGGGCATTTGGAGTCCGTCGCCGGCAAGGTGGCCGACGCCACAGCCTTTGAAGAGGGCGATGGCGCCGCGCAGCCAGACGCGGGGGCCGAAGAGTTCGAGGAAGCCGCCTTTGCCGAGGCCGAAAGCGCGGTAGAGTTCGCAGTTGGGGTCGGCGATGCGCGGGATGGAGGAGTCGCTACTAGAGAGGTAGTTGTTTTCGTCGCCGTGTTGGAGCATGTGGACGAGGACGAGGCGGGCGTTTTGTTGTTCGGCGTCGCGTTTGAGGTCGGTGAGGGAGCGGAGGATTTGGCGGGTGAAGGTGCAGCCGAAGTGGCGGAGGAAGACGAGGGCGACGGTTTGTTTTTGGGAGGCTTCGGCGAGGGTTTCGCCGGTGGAGAGTTTGTAGAGTTGGGCGGCTTCGGGAGGGGTGTAGGGTTCGGTGCGGGAGGGTGGGCGGCCGGCTTTGGCTTGGAGGGTACGCCAGAGGATGAGGCTGAAGGGGATCCACCAGATGAGGTCGTTGGTGATGATGATCCAGGCGGCTTGGAGGGGAAAGATGTCGAAGTAGATGGCTTTGGCGAAGCCGATGGGTCCGAAGATTTTGCCGAGGAAGCCGACCAGGATGATGGGCCAGTGGCGGATGGGGTTGGTGGAGGCGAAGAGGTAGCCAAGGCCGTAGACGCCGACGATCATGCCGACGGATTGCCAGATTTCGGGGTAAGCGGGGCGGGACATGCCGGACCAGTCGAACCAGAGGTGGGGCCAGCAGACGGCCCAGATGCCGAAGAGGATGTTGTAGATACCGGCGAGGATGAGGGTGATGCTCATCCAGCGGGGGGTGAGGCATTCGGGGCCTTCGCAGGAGTTCCGCATGGCGGAAGTTGGGGTCAAACGGGGGAAAAGCAAATGGGGGTTTGGCGTGATATGGGTTTCGGGAAGCGGTTGAGGGGTGGATGGTCCCGGGTTGTTGTTGCGGGCAAAAAAGAGGCCCGCTTTCCAAGGGGTTGAAAAGCGGGCCTGGTGGATTGTCGGAAAGTTTTTTTATTTGAGGCGGCGACGCCGGAGAATGGCGAGGGTTGAAAGGCCGACTAATGCGAGGGTGCTCGGTTCGGGGATAACGGTGGTCTCAAGGTAGACGCCGGATTCGAGGTTGATGACGAGGTTGTCGCCTCCGCCCCAGAAGCCCGGGGTTGCGAAGACGAGGTTCAAGTCTCGCACTCCGGCTTCGTAGAGGGGGAGTAAGTCAATGGAATCCGGGTGAGGGTTGGAGGTGTCGTTGGCATTCAGTGCGAGCACTTTGTGAGTGCCATTGGCGATGGAACCTACGCTCACTGAGTTGCCAGGAGTGGTCCAGTTGGTTGCCAAGTCGGTGGAGTTGAGGTCGATATCGGCAATGGCGATTCCTTCGGCGGCGTTGGTGTAGGAGAGGTAGATGTCGCTTTCAGAATTTTGGTCTGAGAAGGCCATATCCAAGTTGATTTGGAGGGCGGTGAGGCCGAGTGAGTTGGTGGAAAGATAGGAGTCGATGGGGGAGAGGTCGATGGTCCAGCGGACTCCACCTGCTCGGGTGGTGTCACCGAAACGGCCGAGGTAGTTGATGCGTAAGGTGGTCGAGAAGGTGTTGAGGGTGATGTCCCTACTGGAATCGGGCGATGCTCCTCCTGAGGCGCCGCTGGTGCCGGAGATGTCGCTCGTCAAGGAGACGGGCGCCCCGGCGATGGTGCGGGTGATGTAGGTGTCATTGGAATGGAGGGTTCCAAAACCTGGGTCGTAAACTGCGTTCGCCGAGAGGGTGTCGTCGGGAATTAGGGTGCTGATCTGAACCAAGGCTGCCGAAGCTGGAAGGGCAGAAGCGAGGGCCAGAAAGTACGGGATTTTTTTCATAATCGGTTGAGGCTGATCGAGTTTGTGTTTGGCGTCTATGGGCAAGTTTGCCAAGGGGATGAATGGGGAGGAGGAGGAGGTGTGGCCGGGGGGCTGTGGGAGGAGACTCGATGGCGGGGTGAGGGCGGGTGCTTGTGTTTTTTAATTTATTTATTATAAGTGTTTTACGTAATTTCAGATATTGCTTTATTATTCAGAAAAGTATGTGGTTTTTTACTTTTTATTCCGCTGTTTCGGGCGTAGGGAAATTCCATGGCAGAGATTGAGTTGATTGGGGTGGGTTCTCCGGTGGTGGATTTGTTGGCGCATGTGGATGAGGCTTTTGTGGCGGAGATTGATGGGGGCAAGGGTGGGATGGAGTTGGTGGATGCGGTGGCTTTGTCGGGATTGGTGGGGAAGTTGACGGGTGAGCCAGCGCAGGCGGCGGGGGGGAGTGCGGGGAACACGGCTTTTGCGGCGGGGAAGTTGGGGACGAAGGTGGGTTTTGTGGGGAAGTTGGGGAATTGTGAGACGGGGCAGTTTTACAAGGATCGGTTTGCGGAGATTGGGGCGGATTTGAGTCGCTTCAAAGTGGGGGAGGTGGCGAATGCGAAGTGTTTGTCGTTGGTGACGCCGGATTCGGAGCGGACGATGCGGACGGATTTGGGGGCGGCGATGACTTTGGCTCCGGAGGAGATTTCGGTGGAGGATTTCAAGGGGGCGAAGCATGTGCATATGGAGGGGTATTTGTTGTTCAATCGGGAGTTGATGAAGAAGGTGCTGGATTCGGCGAAGGAGGCGGGGTGTACGACGAGTTTGGATATGGCGTCGTTTGAGGTGGTGAGGGCTTCGGAGGAGGTGTTGCCGGGTTGGTTGAAGGAGCATGTGGATATTGTGTTTGCGAATGAGGATGAGGCGGCGGCTTATTTTCCGGATCATGGTGATGATCATCAGGCGATGGCGGCGGCGTTTGCGGACATTTGTGAGGTAGCGGCGGTGAAGTTGGGGAAGGATGGTTCTTTGATTTCGAAGGGTGGGGAGGTGGAGTTTGTGGAGCCGATTGTGATTGAGCAGGCGACGGATACGACGGGGGCGGGCGATTATTGGGCGGGGGGATTTTTGCATGGGTGGTTGCAGGGCAAGCCTTTGGAGATTTGTGGACGCTATGGTTCGATCCTGGGTGCTGAGGTGGTGCAGGTTTTGGGGGCGTCGTTGCCGGCGGAGCGGTGGGCGGAGTTGGTGGGGAAGTTGGATAGTTACGGGGGGTGAGTTTGCCTGCTTGTGGCGGCGATTTGGGAAAAGTGGGGGTGCGGTAAAAAGAGGCATTGTGAAGGGGGAGACTTTTCGGTGAGTTGTTGGTGATGAGTGTGCAGTTGAGGGAGGTGGAGTTTCGGACGCGTTGGATGAAGACGCGGTTTCCGTTTCGTTATGGGATTGCGGCGATGGTGGATTTGCCGCATGTGTTTGTGCGGGTGGAGGGGGAGATGGACGGGGAGCGGATTGAGGGGTTGGCTTCCGAGGGGTTGGCACCGAAGTGGTTTACGAAGAATGCGGAAACGCGTTTTGAGGAGGATTTGCCGGAGTTGGTGGGGGTGATTGAGAAGGCGGCAGAGTTGGGGAAAGGGATTGAGGGTGAGACGTTGTTTGATTGGTGGTGGCAGCTTTATCATGAGCAGAGTGCGTGGGGAGAAGAGGAGGGGTTGCCGCCGCTGCTGATTCATCTGGGAACGAGTCTGTTAGAGCGGGCGATGATGGATGCGGTTTGCCGGGGGTTGGGGTCGTCATTTGCTGAGGCGGTGGAGAGGAATGCGCTGGGGGTGGAGTTGGGTCGGGTTCATCCGGAGTTGGTAGGAACTGAGCCGTCGGATTGGTTGGGCGGTGCGTTGGGTGGGATTGTGGCGCGGCATACGGTGGGGTTGAGTGATCCGTTGATTTCGGGAGAGATTGGGGAAGAGGATCGAGCCGGGGATGGGATGCCGCAGGCTTTGGATGAAGTGATCGAGGTTTATGGGGTGACGCATTTCAAGGTGAAGCTTTGTGGGCAGCTGGAGAAGGATGTGCCGCGGATGAAGGCATTGGCGCGGATGTTTTCAGAGTTGGTGCCGGACTTTCAGATGACTTTGGATGGCAATGAGCAGTATGCGACGGTCGCCGATTTCCGGGCGCAGTGGGAGGAGTATTTGTGCGATGATGAGTTGAGGGAGTTTTTATCGGATGAGCATTTGATTTTTGTGGAGCAGCCGATTCATCGGGATCATGCGTTGAAGGATGAGGTGGGGGAGGAGTTGGGGGCTTGGGAAGGGGCTCCACCGATGATTATCGACGAGTCGGATGCGACTTTAACGACGGCGCGGCGGGCGTTGGAGTTGGGGTATCGGGGGACGAGTCACAAGAATTGCAAGGGGGTGTTCAAGGGGATGGCGAACCGGTGTCTGATTGAGAAGAAGAGGCGGGAGGATGCGGAGGCGGGGCCGTGGTTGATGAGCGGGGAGGATTTGGCGAATGTGGGGCCGGTGGCGTTGTTGAATGATTTGGCGGTGATGGCGACTTTGCAGATTGAGGATGTGGAGAGGAATGGGCATCACTATTTTGCGGGGCTTTCGGTGTTTCCGGAGGAGGTGCAGCGGGCGGTTTGCAGGCAGCATGGGACGCTTTACCAGTGGGATGAGGAGGAGGGTTTTGCGCGTTTGCAGGTGAAAGGGGGGCGGATTGATCTGGGCAATCTGAATGAAATCGGTTTCGGGTGCCGACTGGCGTTGAAGGAGGAGTTGTTGGAGCAGTTGGGGGAGATGGGGGTGCCGAATTAGTCTAGGCGAGGAGGTCTTTGATGACTTTGGCTTTTATAACGGTTTTTTTGGAGTCTGGAATTTTCTGGCTACATCCCCACTCAAATGCTCTCTGATCGGGCTTCTTTGAGGGTATTCTGGAGTAGCTCGAAGGTGTTGTGTTGACGACACCAATATTCGATATGGGAGTGCTGAAGTTGGTCGGGCATGGTTTTGAAAATGTTTACAGCATCGTCAAAGTCTTTGCGACGAGAGGGGTTGAGATGAAACCAGCGAAGTTTCTGGATGATAACGTCCTCAGCACGGGCGACGGAGACTTCGAAGTCTGGAAAGAGCGGGACTGAGACGCGATTCTGGAATCGTTGTTGGTTGAAGGGGTCATTGGTGAGGTGAAATACCTCGATGAAAAAAGATGAATCTTTGATGCGAAGAATTTCTCTTTGTGAGCCAGTGATAGTTTCGAAGGTGAGTTGGTCTTCAAGGGTGATTTCCTCAGGAAGGGAGTGCAGAATTTTGGGCCAATCGAGTGGCGGAGCTTCTACAACGATATCGGCGTCTTTGGTTGATCTCGGGGGGCCCCAGAAGTTGAAGGCATAGCCACCCGTGACCATGTAAGGTATTTGATGCGTATGAAAGGCTCGAAGGAGTACAAGAAGCGCTTGATTACCGGTCATCAGTTGGGCGATGTCAGGGCGATCAGTTCGCTAAGTTTCGATTGGGCATCTGCTTCGCTAATTCCTGGATTTCGGAATCGAATACCGGCGAGGGAGCGTTGGCAAGCTTCCTCAAAAAGTTCGGCACCCGCCTTGAAACGTTCGGTTGGGCTCATGGATTGAGCTTGTTTGAGTTTTTCTTCCGAGACGATTTTTGCTTGCAGGCGAATGAGTTCCTCTTCGGACATGGGGGGAGTTTAGCATGGGGGGGAAGGGTTGTCAGGCGAGGAGGTCTTTGATGACTTTGGCTTTTTTGACGCCGGTGAGTTTTTGTTCGAGGCCGTTGACGTTGATGGCGAGGTCTTTGTGGTTGAAGCCGAGTTGGTGGAGGAGGGTGGCGTGGAAGTCGCGGACATGGACTTCTTGGCCGGGGAGGGGTTTGTAGCCGAATTCGTCGGTTTCGCCGTAGTGTTTGCCGGGTTTGACGCCGCCGCCGGCCATCCAGATGGTGAAGGCGTTGGGGTTGTGGTCGCGGCCGATGAATTTCATTTCGCCGCCTCCGCGGTTTTCTTGCATGGGGGTGCGGCCGAATTCTCCTCCCCAGACGACGAGGGTGTCTTCGAGCATGCCGCGTTGTTTGAGGTCGGTGAGGAGGGCGGAGATGGGTTGGTCGATGGAGCGGCATTTGTTTTTGAAGCCTTCGTTGAGGGCTTCGGATTTGGCGGCTCCGTGGGAGTCCCAGCCCCAGTCGTAGAGTTGGATGAAGCGGACGCCGGATTCGGCAAGGCGGCGGGCGAGGAGGCAGTTGTTCGCGAAGGACATTTTGCCAGGTTGGGCACCGTACATTTGGCGGATGGATTCGGGTTCCGAAGTGATGTCCATGACTTCGGGGACGGAGACTTGCATGCGGTAGGCCATTTCGTATTGGGCGATACGGGTGAGGGTTTCGGGGTCGCCGATTTCGGCGTGGGTTTTGCGATTGATTTCGTTGATGGCATTGATGGCGTGACCGCGGAGGGTGCGGTCGACTCCTACGGGGTTTGTGGTATTGAGGATGGGTTCGCCGACGGAGCGGCATTGGACGCCTTGGTAGACGGAGGGGAGGTGTCCGGCAGACCAGAGGGCATTTCCGCCGCGGGGGCGGCGACCGCCGGAGAGGAGGACCATGAATCCGGGGAGGTTTTCGTTTTCGGTGCCGAGGCCCCAGGTGGCCCAAGAGCCGAGGGAGGCGTGGCCAATGTTGGCGTGGCCAGTGTGCATCATGAGTTGGGCGGGGCCGTGGTTGAATTGGTCGGTTTTGAGAGTGTGGACGAAGCAGAGGTCGTCGACGTGGTGGGGGAGGTGTTGGAAGCGGTCGGAGATGGAGGTGCCGGTTTCGCCGTGGCGGGCGAAGGGGTATTGGGGACCGAGGAGTTTGGGGGTGCCTTGGATGAAGGCGAAGCGTTCGCCGGCGAGGAATTCCTGGGGGATTTCTTTGCCGGAGTATTTGGCGAGTTCGGGTTTGTAGTTGAAGAGGTCGAGAGTGGAGGGGGCGCCGACCATGTGGAGGAAGATGATGCGTTTGGCTTTGGGAGCAAACTGCGGGGGGAGGGCGTCGAGGGGTTTGGCGGTGCTGTGGTTGATGGTGAGTTTGGAGCTGGCGGCGTGAGCGGTTTGGGTGGCGAGCCAGAGTCCGCCGAGTCCGGTCATGCCGTCGCGGAGGAAGTGGCGCCGGGTTTGGTGCTGAAGATGGAGGCGGGTTTGTTCGTTGAGGAGGGAGGTGAGGTTCATGGTGTGTTTAGCGGGTGAGGAATTCGTCGAGGTTGAGGATGATGTTGGCGAGCATGGTGTGTGCGGCTTGTTGTGGTGAGAGGTTGAGTTGTTTGGCGAGGTGAGGGTTTTGTTGGTAGTGGGTGAGGAATTTTTGTTGGTAGTTGAGAAGGGTGGAGCGGGTTTCGGGTGAAGGGTTTTGGGAGGTGGCGGCGCGGTAGGCGGCGTCGAGGCGGGTTTGGAGGTTGGTGTTGGGTTTGGAGGGGAGGTGTTTTTTGGCGAAGGCTTGGGCGGCTTCGAAGTAGGCTTCGTCGTTGAGGGTGGTGAGGGCTTGGAGGGGGGTGTTGGAGACGGAGCGGCGTTGTTCGCAGAATTCGCGGGAGGGGGCGTCGAAGACAGACATGGAGGGGAAGGGGATTTCGCGTTTGGTGTAGGTGTAGATCATGCGGCGGTAGCGATTTTCGTTGCCGGGTTGGGGGGTTTCCCATTTGTCTTTGGCGACGAAGGGTTGCCAGACGCCTTTGGGGATGGGGGGGTGGGCGACGCCGCCGAGGCGTTTGGAGCTGAGGAGGCCGGCGACTTGGAGGGAGGCGTCGCGGACCATTTCCGAGGTTAAGCGTTGGCGTGGGCCGTAGGAGAGCCAGCGGTTCATGGGGTCTTGGGTTCGGATTTCGGCAGGGACGCGTGCGGTTTGGCGGTAGGTGTTGGAGAGGACGATTTCGCGGAGGAGGGATTTGGTGGACCAGTTGTATTGGTGGATGAAGCGGTGGGCGAGGTCGTCGAGGAGGCGGGGGTGGGAGGGGCGGACGCCGGCG
>JBCCZX010000095.1:0-12740 GCA_039186735.1 Verrucomicrobiota bacterium
AGCGAATACACCGTCGATTTTCTCCCCAAAGTGAAAGTCGAAATCATCGTTAAAGACGAAGATGCTTCCGCTGTCACCGAAGCCATCGTCAAAAGCGCGAACACCGGCAAAATCGGAGACGGAAAAGTTTTCCTCTCCCCTGTTGAAGAAGCCATTCGCATTCGAACCGGTGAAACTGGCGGCGAGGCAGTTTCCGTCAACTAACCTTTTTCTCTCACATTTTCCCCGAAAGGCCGGTTCCTTACCGGCCTTTTTTTTATGCCTCCACTGAATACTCAATAACCAAGAACCGGTCACTTTCCGACCACCTTCCTCTCCTCAGAAAACTTTCTTTTACCGATTGTCTCCGTTAACCTCTCCCAAACTGTGCTTGGCTACGACCCCATTAATATCCACTTCTCTATCCCTCCTCGTGATCACCTCGGCCGCGAAGAAGTCGATGGCCATCTCCGCTTCCATGCAGACCACATCGACCTCCACTGGCGCGTCAAAGGCAACGTCTTCACCGGCCGAAACGAAATGGAACTCATCGAAATCCCTTACTCCGCTGTCGAACGCGTCGAATTCAAGAAACGCTGGTTCCTCCCCCCCATCCTCACCCTTCGTCTCGAAGACCCTTCCCTCACCGCAGCCATCCCCGGTGTCGATGCAGGAAAAATGATTCTCCGCATCGATCCCCAATCAAAAGAAGACGTCAAAAAACTCGACAACCTCATCGACTTCCGGCGCTCAATGTTCCTCCTCGACGAAACCAACAAGCGCCTTCAAAACCTCAAGGACGCCTGATCAGAAGTGCAACGCATGCCCATCGGCATCGAGTGTCGCTTCATGAATCGCCTCCGCAATCGTTGGATGCGCGTGAATCGTTCCATGAATTTCGTCCGTCGTCAGCTCCATCTCAAGAGCCAGCCCCATCTCCGCAATCAAATCAGTCGCATTCTCCCCAATTAAGTGGGCCCCCAACAATTCTCCATGCTCCTTGCCATAAATCAGCTTCACAAAACCTTCCGTCTCCCCAATCGCCTGCGCCTTTCCAAGAGCCTGATACGGGAACTTGCCCACCTTATACTCAATCCCTTCTTCCTTGAGAGCCTCCTCCGTCTTCCCGACCGATGCCACCTCTGGGTGACAATAAGTGCAACCCGGAAAATTCCCCACCCGCCGCGGCACATGACCCTCGACAAAAATCCCATCCACACACTGCACTGCCTCAAACATCCCCGTATGCGCTAACCAAGGAGGACCATCAATATCCCCAATCGCAAACACGTTCGCCATATTGGTCGCATACCGCTCATCCGTCTTCACAAACCCGCGCTCATCCAACTCAGGTGCCTGACCACCCGGCAAAACCGGCGCCACCCCAATCGCCACCAAACACGTATCCGCCGTCAACTGCTCAGCACCCTTTCCACCATCCACAGTCAAAGTCACACTTGAACCACTGTTCTTGAACTCAGTCACCTTCGTATCCGTCAGACACTTGATTCCCGCCCGCTTGTAAGACTTCTGCAACGCCTGCCCAATCTCCCGATCCTCGACCGGCAACAAAGTCGGCTGCATCTCCACAATCGTCACCTCAGTTCCAAACGCATTGTAAATATAAGCAAACTCTACCCCGATCGCTCCCGCTCCAATAATCAACATCGACTTCGGCACCTGCGGCAAAATCATCGCCTCCTTCGACGACAACACTGCCTTGCCATCAAACGGCAATGGCGGCAACTCCCGCGGCTTACACCCCGTTGCCACAATCACATTCTTCGTTTCGAAAACCTCCTTCTTGCCGTCCTTCTCGACGCCCACCTTCCCCACGGCCTCAATCGATCCATATCCTCGCAAATAATCCACCTTGTTCTTCTTGAACAAAAACTCCACGCCCCCCGCCAATCGATCCGAAACCTTGCGGGACCGACCCACCACTTTATCCCAATCGAAACTCAAATTATCAAAACCCAATCCAAAGTCGTCCGCCTGATGCTTCAACATGTGATAAAGATGCGCATTCTTCAGCAATGCCTTCGTCGGAATACACCCCCAATTCAAACACGTCCCCCCGGGACGGTCCACTTCCACACAGGCCACTTTCTTGCCAAGTTGCCCCGCTCGAATCGCCGCGATGTAGCCCGCAGGGCCACCGCCAATCACAATCAAATCATACATAAGTCAGGTGTGTCGTTAGGTGTTCGTTTTCGCCTCAATAAGGCATCGGAAAATCTTTGTTGAACGCAAATACGCGCTCCTGAATCGCCGCCAAAGCCGCTTCATCATCCTTCTTCCCGAGCGCTTCAAAAATAAAGTCCGCCACCCGCTCCACATCAGCCTCCTTCATTCCTCGCGTCGTCACCGCTGGCGTCCCAATTCGAATCCCACTCGGCTTCATCGGCGTCCCCGTATCGAACGGAATCGAATTCTTATTCACCGTGATGCCCACCGCATCCAAGGCATCACTCGCCTCTGCTCCATTCAAGCCCGCCGGACGCAAATCCACCATAAACACATGGTTCTCCGTCTCCCCCGAAACAATTCGCAGCCCATGCTCCGCCAAACGACCGGACATCGCCTGCGCATTCTTGATCACCTGCTCCTGATACTCCTTGAAACCGTCCTTCAAGCATTCCCCGAAACACACCGCCTTCGCCGCAATCACATGCATCAAGGGCCCACCTTGCACCCCGGGAAACACCCGCCCATCAATCTTCTTCGCCCACTTCTCCTTGCAAAGAATGATCCCTCCCCGTGGCCCCCGCAACGACTTGTGCGTCGTCGAAGTCACAAAGTCCGCATGCGGCACCGGACTCGGATGCACTCCCGCAGCCACCAAACCCGCTATGTGAGCCATATCCACCATCAACAACGCATCCACACTCCGCGCAATCTCACCCACCCGCTCAAAATCAATCACCCGCGAATACGCACTTGCACCCACCGTGATCAACGCCGGCTTCACCTCCTCCGCCTGCTTCGCCAAAGCATCATAATCAATCACCTCTTCCCCCTCCGTCACCCCATAGTGAGTCACATCATAAAGCCGACCCGAAAAATTCGCCGGATGCCCATGCGTCAAGTGTCCCCCATGCGCCAAATCCATCGTCAAAATCTTCGCGCCCGGCTCAATACACGCAAAATAAACCGCCGTGTTCGCCTGCGAACCCGAATGCGGCTGCACATTCGCATGCTCCGCGCCAAACAATTCCTTCGCACGCTCGATTGCCAG
Source organism: Verrucomicrobiota bacterium (assembly GCA_039186735.1). GTDB lineage: Bacteria > Verrucomicrobiota > Verrucomicrobiia > Verrucomicrobiales > Akkermansiaceae > Roseibacillus. Next base: position 3,218 of record JBCCZX010000095.1, read on the forward strand.
CGTCTCCACCTTATCCACTTCCTCACAACCGCCATACCAACGCCGACCCGGATACCCCTCCGCATACTTATTCGTCAAAACCGAACCCTGCGCCTCCATCACCGACGGACTCGCAAAATTCTCCGACGCAATCAGCTCGATATGCGAGCGCTGCCGCTTGTGCTCCCCCTCAATAATCCCAGCCACCAACTCATCCGTCATCACTAACCGACTTCCCGAACCCTTGTCCAGGCGCCGCTGATGCCGTCCCCCCTCGAACTCCGTCTCCAAAAACCCCTTCACCATCTCAACTGCCGACTCCGGCGTCGCACTCATCGACCCCAAACAAATCACATTCGCGTCGTTATGTGAACGCGTCACCACTGCCTCCTCCAAATTGTTCACCTTCGCTGCCCGCACCCCACGCCAGCGATTCGCCGCAATCGACATCCCAATCCCGCTTTTACAAATCAACACCCCGAACTCAAACACCCCCTCCGCAACCCCCCGCGAAACCTCATTGGCAAAATCTGAATAGTCGACCGAATCAACCGCGTTCGTCCCATAATCCACCGTCTCGCACCCAGCTGCCTGCAAAAAATCAATCACTGCCGCCTTGATCTCCACCCCTCCATGGTCCGCCCCAACGGCCACCCGCAAATCAGACAAATTCACCTCGCTCATTCGACACCCCTCCTTGCCTTCACTTCGCCCCGTACGCAACCGCGAAACGCGCCCCAAACGTCAACTCCCACCCCTTTCTCCCCCAAAAATCACTGCTTCACCGCCAAAAACCCCAAAATCCCCTCAATCGCCGCCTCCAACTCATCCGCCACCTCCGCATAAATCCGCACCCCCCCCCCAATCGGATCCCCCACATCCCGACCCACCACCCCGTCAATCTCCACAAACTCCGTCGCCAAAAACAACTTTTCCTCAAACTCCGGAAACATCACCTCCAACGCCTCCAAATGCCCTCGCGTCATGCAAAACACATGTGTCGCCTCCGCCAACATCTCCTCATCCACCATCCGACTCGCAAACTCCTCCACCTCCGCTTCCCGCTCCGCTAACAGAGTCGCCGTATGCCCACTCATCGGCGTCCCATCCATCGCCGCTATCCCCGCCGAACTCACCTCATACTTCAACCCCCGCTTTGCCACTGCCGCCCGAAACAAGCCCTCCGCCATCGGACTGCGACAGGTATTCCCCGTGCAGATGAACAAAACCTTCACCTCCGCCATCCTCTCCACTCTAATCAAGAATCCCGCCGCCAAAAGAAATTCCTACGCCTCCCGTAAATTCTCCGCAAGAATCCTCCCACCATGCGAATTGCCAAACTCATCCTCACCCCCCTCTGGCTCCTCTTCGCCTACTTCCAAATCAACGACACCAACCAATACGGCAACCACGACCCCTGGTTCTGGATCCTCTTCTACCTCTTCGCCGCCTCCCTCACTGCTGCCTCCCTCAAGTTCACCCTCCCCCCCTGGCTCCTCCCCGCCACCATCGGCTTCTGCCTCGGCGCCGCCCTCTTCCGCATGCAAAACGATTCCGGCTCCTTCGACTTCACCGCCCCCTTCCGCGCCACCGCCATCCCCTCCCAAATGACCAAAGCCACCCAACAACCTAACGAAATTGGCGGCCTCCTCCTCGTCGCCACCTGGCTCCTCATCCTCCACCTCAACACCATCAAACAAAAAAACACAAACCCTGCCCCGTGAACGCGGAGCGTTTTTACGGGGTCTCCCCACAACCCAAGCCGCACAAATCGAACCACACCAAACCAGAAACAAATCTGCGCCCCATCCGCGAAAATCGGCGTGGAAAACCAACAAACACACAAACCCCTCTCCTTACTTCCAAACCTCCTGTAAAAGAACAAAAGACTCCGAGATCTCAACACCCTCTTTCACTCAGCGTTTCAAAATGCCCGACCACCTCTCCAAAGCCCGCACCGTCATCCAAATCGAACGCGAAGCCCTTTCCGCCCTCGAAAACCGCCTCGGCCCCGAATTCGAAGCCGCCACCGAGTCTCTCCTCACCGCCCTCAAAAACGACCGCAAGATTGTCCTCGTCGGCATCGGCAAATCCGGCAACATCGCCCACAAAATCGCCGCCACCCTCACCTCCACCGGCTCCCCCGCCGTCGTCCTCCACTCCCAAAACGCCCTCCACGGCGACCTCGGACTCCTCTCCGAAGGCGACGCCGTCCTCGCCCTCTCCTACTCCGGCGAAACCTCCGAACTCATCAACCTCCTCCCCTTCCTCAAACGCCGCGCCTCCACCCTCATCGCCCTCACCGGCAAACCACACTCCACCCTCGCCCAACACGCCGACCACACCCTCGACACCTCCGTCCCCCGCGAAGCCTGCCCCCTCCAACTCGCCCCCACCTCCTCTTCCACCACCATGCTCGTCCTCGGCGACGCCCTCGCCATGGTCCTGTTAGAAGCCCAGGACTTCACCGCCGAAAACTTCGCCGACTACCACCCCGGAGGCACCCTCGGCCGCGCCCTCCTCACCGCCGTCCGCGACATCATGCGCACCGGAGACCGCCTCGCCCTTGTCCCACCCGACACGACCGTCTTCGACTCCCTCACCGCCATGTCCAAAGCCAAATCCGGTGCCGCCCTCATCCAAAACCCCGACCAAACCCTCGCCGGCATCTTCACCCACGGCGACTTTGCCCGCTCCTTCCAAGCCGACCCCTCGATCGGCACCCAACCCATCGCCAACTTCATGACCCCCTCCCCCATCACCATCCCCCCCGACGCCCTCGCCGCCGAAGCCGTCAAACTCATCGCCGAACGCAATATCGACGACCTCATCGTCCTCGACCCCTCTAACAGAATCCCTCTCGGCCTCATCGACTCTCAAGACCTCGCCCGCCTCGGCCTCGTCTAACGCTCCCCTCTTCGCCTTCCCCAAACGAACAAACCGGAAGTCACCAGCAACCCAAAAACCGACGGTTCAGGCACCAGACCAAGAAACTGCAATTCGAACATCTCATCAAAAAAGATCTGCTGCTCAACCCCATCAATCTCCAAAGAATCAAACAAGAAATTACTATCCGTAACCCCTGACAACGCTGGTCCGAAACGATCAAAACCTCCCTGAAAATCAAACTGATCGTCAAGAGCGAAGGCAGCCGTCACCCCGGCCGCATCAAAAGCTGATGGCACACCATTGCGATAAGTATCTTCCACATAAAAAGACCCGAAGAGCTCATTCGGCGCTGCCAACTCGGAAAAACCGAAGGGCAAGAGTCCATTCCAAATCAGGGTTGGTGACTGTGGTTGGGCGTTCCAAACATAAAGACTCAACTGAATCGAAAATCGATCCGGCTGAGGCAGAACCGAGAATTGACCATTCTGAAAAATCTCTGCCTGAATCGCTCGAAATTCAAAATCGTAGTCCTCATCAAAGGAAGTGACCGCACTAGCCTGCATAGTCGGCGTTTGCAGAAACAAAAGCCTCCCCCTCACCTCTTCAGTCTGGGGTCCAGCGGTAGTTGTGAATTCAACCGGATAATGGAACTCAAACAAGGCCCCTTCATTCGGTGCCAAAATCACCGCCCTTACCGAAACTGTTGCCAAAAACACAAGCCCCACAACCATCGTTCCCATGACTCCAGAAATAAAAAATTTGCCTGCTTCTCTGCAAGCCGATTCCAAACGATTCCCCTGCTCCTCACCCTCCTGTTCTCCTCCGTCTTGACACCCCTCCCCAAATCCCCCAAACCCCTCCCCATGGCAGTCGTCGCAACCAACCTCAAAAAAGGCCAGTGCATCAAATATGAAGGAGACCGCGGAATCGTCCTCGGACTCGAACACCGCACCCCCGGCAAGGGCAACGCCCTCATCGCCGCCACCATCCGCTCCTTCAACAACGGCAACAAAAAAACCATCCGCTTCGCCTCCTCCGACAAAGTCGAAATCGTCGAAACCGATCGCCAAAAACTCGAATTCTCCTACGCCGACCCCTCCGGCTTCCACTTCATGGACCTCCAAACCTACGAAACCACCACCGTCGACGAATCCCTCGTCGCCGACGCCAAAGACTTCATGAAGGAAGGCCAGGAAGTCGAAATCCTCTTCATCGAAGGCAACCCCGTCACCCTCGACCTCCCCTCCACCGTCGAACTCGAAGTCACCGAATCCTCCGAAGGCATCAAAGGCGACACCGCCAACAACCCCACCAAACCAGCCACTCTCGAAACCGGCGTCACCGTCCAAGTCCCCCTCTTCGTCAAAGAAGGCGACGTCCTCAAAATCTCCACCGAAGACGGCTCCTACCTCGGCCGCGCTTAACAGCTCAGAGGGTAGGGCGGACCGGCCCGGTCCGCCGCGGACAACCTCTCTGCGCCAACTCCCCCTTCTCTTAAAGGGCGGCACTGAGCGCCGCTTTTTTCTCCGCGAACACCCCTCAATTCAAAACAAACAACTTCTTCAACACCCACCCCGTCCCATCCTTCACCACCCCCAACGGCCCCGGCACCTTCTCCCTCTCAGCAGAAAAATCTAACTCCGACAAAGCCACCTGCGACTTCAACCGCATCAAGCTCCCCTCCATCTGATCCAACTCCGTCTGCACCCGCGCCAGCTCCTTCTCCACCGCCAACATCTCTTCCACATTCTCTGCCTTCTCTAACAAAACCCGCAACCGATCCCGTAACGCCCGCTGATTCACCAACGCCGCCTCCAAATCCCGCCACGCCTCCGTCACATCATCCTCACTCACCCGCCGCGTCGTCACCTTCCCCAAACCACACAACTCCTCCATCAAGCCTTCCAAATGCGCCGTCGGCACCCGAATCGACGCCGCATACCGCTCCTCAGACAAATCACTCGACTCCATCCGCCCCCCAAACTGCTCCACCAACCCCACACACGCCTCCGAACACGACTCTAACGACCTCGCCTTCACCGCCACCCGTCCCTCCCGCCGCAACATCCGGGAAGGCCCATCAAAAGATCCCGCTTGCCCCTCCGAATAACTCGCAAGCCCCGGCGCCATCGGAGCGACCGGCACCCCCGCCACCCCTGTTCCACAAGAACTCAAACCCACCCCGCCAACTCCCAACAAAATCATCAGCAGCACACGCTTCATGTATGCTAAAAAAACAGCATAATACAGGCTCGTCAACCTAAAATGCTATTTTATCAGCACATGTCCCCCTTCCTAGGATTCCACCTTCCAGCCCCGCACCCTCTGCCCACAAGTCCCCGGGACTCTCAAACAACTCACCCTTTCACCACCCCTACGACCTCAAGCCCGTCCACCCTCCCGAACTCTCCGAGATTCCCCGTAGCCAGCGGCATCTCATAAACCACTGCCGTCGCCGCAATCCACAAATCGTTCGTCCCGATCAAAATCCCCCGCTCCGCTAACATCCGATACAGCTCCCCATAATGCCAGCCCACCTCTCGGGTCACCGGCAAAATCTCGTATGGCGCCAATGCCTCCTCCCAAATCTCACGCCGACCCATCGTCCGACCACAAGCAAACTCTCCCGCAATCGTCGGCGTAATACACAACCGCGTCTCCTCTAAACCCTCAAAAAAAGCCGTCGCTACCCCCCTCTCGCCCCGCCTCAACTCCCGCTCTAACCGAATCAGCAGATTCGTATCCAAAATCATTCCCCCTCCTCCTCCCAAGGATTCACTGCTACCTCATCGCCCCTCTCTGCCAACTCCATCGCCCCCAAATCCTCCTCGCTCAAATACCGGCTACGCCCCAGATGATACGCCAGTAAATCCGCCCCCGACTTCGGAGCCTCCGGAAAAATCCCCCGCCTCACCACCTCCGAAAACGATTCCCGACCCCGCTTCGCCCTTCGCAACTTTTCATAAGCCTCCAATTCAAGGGTAATTGTCTTCGTAGCCATACACGAATCATACACGAAAGATGAAAAACCCCAAATGAATCCCTCCTCCCAAAATCCTTTAACCTTTCTTAAATATCCGCTAACGTCCCCCTCCATGCCGCGCGGGACCACTAGAAAACGCCGCCTCGACCTCCGGACCAACTCGCGTCGGAACGCTGCTCGCCGCCCCTCCCTCCGCGAAGCCCTCCGCCAAGCCGATGCCGTCGCCCGCCATCGCTCCAACCGACGCCTCGCCCGCCGCCGCCGCGACAAAACCGTCCAAGCCTCCATCGACGTCCCCCTCCCCGAAATCGGCTCCTACGAAACCGACACCCACCCCGGCGACCTCTCCCTCCTCTCCCGCCTCATCCGCTTCCTCATCGGCCTCCTCCTCCTTCCCCTCTGCATCGTCACCGCCGTCACCCTCTTCCAACGCGTCGCCGAACGCGACTTCGCCTCCCGCTTCTGGCAAACCCCCGAATTCTTCTACTTCGCCCTCGGAGCCGGAGTCTGCGCCGGCTGGCTCCTCAGCGGCATCGCCCGCAAATTCTTCCTCTACCTCTACGTCCTCGGCCACGAACTCACCCACGTCCTCTTCATCTACCTCTCCTTCGGCAAAGTCTCCGGCTTCTCCGTCGGCCTCGACGGCGGATACGTCATCACCAACAAATCCAACATCCTCATCGCCCTCTCCCCCTACTTCGTCCCCTTCTGGTCCCTCATCGCCCTCCTCGTCCTCACCCCCGTCAGCCACTTCTACCCCGACCTCCCCTACTACAACCAAACCCTCTTCGGCATCATCGGTGCCACCTGGTGCTTCCACCTCCTCTTCACCTGTTGGATGATCCCCCGCGACCAACCCGACCTCAAGGAAAACGAAACCTTCTTCTCCCTCATGCTCATCATCCTCGCCAATATCATTCTCCTCTCCGCCCTCATCTGCCTCGCCTCCCCCCACCTCGGCTGGCGCGACTTCGTCTACAACTGGTACAACAACTTCCTCGACCTCCTCGTCGACCCCGCCATCAAGCTCCTCTGACTTTCTGCCTTCCCTCCCCGCAGACTTCCAGAAAGACTCCGCCCAACTCCGGAGGATATGCCCAAACCCACTCCACCCACCCACATCCGCCTCCTCGGCTCCCTCTGCCGACTCCTCCCTCTCATGTCCGGCCCCGGCAACATCGCCAACCACCCCCGCTTCCGCAAACTCTCCAAAGGTCTCCAACAACCCGTTTGGGTCAAAACCCGCTGGCAGGCCCACCTCAAATGCCGACTCGACGACTACGTCGGCCGCTCCGTCGCCTTCTTCGGCGACCTCGACCCCAAACTCTCTTGGGTCATGAAAACGGTTCTCCGCCCCGGCGATACCTTCGTCGACGTCGGCGCCAACATCGGCCTCCTCACCACCCTCGGAGCCCAACTCGTCGGTCCTCAAGGCAAAGTCCTCGCCATCGACCCCCAGCCCAAAATCCTCGACGACCTCCGCGAAGCCATCACCACCAACAACCTCTCCCAAGTCACCCTCGCTCCCGTCGCCGTTGGCGAAGAAGAAACCACCCTCACCCTCCGCGTCCCCGTCGGCAACTACGGCTCCGCCTCCCTCCGCAACCAATTCGAACGCGACTTCGAATCCTACCCCGTCCCCGTCCGCATCTTCCGCGACCTCCTCCTCGAACACCACTGCCAAACCCCTCGCCTCGTCAAACTCGACGTCGAAGGCTTCGAAGCCGAAGTCATCCGCGGCGCTGGCTCCCTCTGGCAGGAATCCCCTCCCCCCGTCGTCATATTCGAATTCCGTGAACCCCCCTCCACCCGCGCCGAAAATACCGATTCCGGCCAACTCCTCGCCAACCTCGGCTACACCTTCTTCCGCCTCCCCCGCAACCTCTTCAAACCTCAACTCGTCTCCGAAGACCGCGCCGCCAACCTCAAAGTCAGCCACGATATCGTCGCCATCCATCGTTCCACCTCATCGGAGAAACTTGGCTTCAAAGCCCAACAGGTGATGAAATAAATCCTTCACCACAATTTGCACCTAGACTCATTGAACGCTCTCAGCTAAAGGGCAAAGGAATCTCGATGAAGGATTTGCTTCCCGCACTACTTCTGCTTCATGCCCCCCTGCTCCATGCAGAAATTGCAATACTCAACGAAGAATACTCTTACCAGGGATCTGATCTCGTACAAGTCTTCGAGAATCAAAAAAATCAGCTGTTCGTAAACGTCGGCTCAAACTGGGAAGACTATTCGATTTCAATAACCGGGAACGTCGTAGCAATCGACGGAAACAGCATCTACACCTTTAGCCAAGTTGGTGACATGAGTAACATCTCCTCAGCGACCAACGTCATCACTTCCCCAATCAATTGGACAGGCATTACAAGGGATCCTAGCAACGGGACGGTTCTTGCCCTCGATCCAACCGGAAGTCGTGTCTTGCGATTTCCTCTCCTCTCAGACCTATCAGATTCAAATAACGCGACCGAAACGCACATCCTTGACGATGCGATTCCTTGGCGAGGGTTCGAAATTGCAGCTGATGGGAAAGTCTACGCCCTGAATTCCCGTAACTCCATGCTCTGCATCTTTGCAAGCTTGAACGACTGGGTAAACGGACAGGATCCAGTTGACTCCATAACCGTGGGAAAAGAATGGAAAGGCATCGGCAAAGCCGACGCACAGCCCCTACCCAGTAGCCTCGATACCAGCTTGTCAGCATTTAGCAGCCTGCCACGCAACCTAGCGTCTTCTTCCGCCTACGAAATTGTCGGCGCTTACCCTTCTCTCACATTCACCGATCCTTCCGCGATGGTCGCACATCCTTCAGGAGACGGATTCCTTGTTTCCGAGCGAATCGGACGCATCTACCACATTGACCAAGACGAGTTCTCTTCCCGAAAAGATCTCGTTCTCGACATTCGGCCCAACGTGGCGATCAGCCATGACAGCGGCCTGTATAATTTCTGTTTTCACCCGGACTACCTCAACAATGGCTACATCTATGTTTACTACACATGGCTCCCGGCAGGCTTGAGTATTCCGACAGATTTCAATGCTCAGCAAGAAGCAGACTACTTTGGAGTCTTCCTGAGACTCTCCCGCTTCACAGTGGATCCTCAGACTGGAACTGTCGATCACTCTACTGAGTTACCCATGTTCCATGTTCGCCTCTACAACGGGTCCCACCGGGGTAGCGGCCTCGTCTTTGGAGACGACGGCATGCTTTACCTCGCCATCGGCGAACAATTCCGCAAGTTCAAGGCTCAAGACATTCGCAACACATTCGACGGAGGCGTGCTTCGCATCGATGTCGACATGCAAGGCGGCACAGTCAGTCATCCACCCATACGAAAAATGGGCATTGATGCCGGTGAACCCGATGAATTCTCCGGTGTTGGCTACTATATCCCAAGTGACAACCCGTTCCTTGCAGCTGATGGCTCCATCTTTGAAGAGTTCGCCACCTTGGGCAATCGGAATCCTTACCGAATGTCCAAGGACCGAGACACGGGAGAAATCTTCATTGCTGAGGTGGGAGACCGGAATCGGGAAGAAGCGACACTTCCTTCTTGCCAAATCGCACACCGGTCCCTAGGTTCTGCGGCCCTCAAACAAATCGCTCCGACCTATGTCTAAACACAACAGTCTCAAAGCTTCCGCCAGCGCTGCCGGAAG
>JBCCZX010000096.1:0-12652 GCA_039186735.1 Verrucomicrobiota bacterium
CCCGAGGTTGAAAAACTCATCGAGACCTTCTCCAACAACCTCGATTACTACAAATCCCCGGACTACAACGAAACCCTCCTCCGCCGCCAATTCCTCGACCCCTTTTGGGAAGCCCTGGGCTGGGACATCAACAACCGTTCGGGACACGCCCCAGCCTACACCGACGTCATCCACGAAGCCTCCATCAAAATCAAAGGCGGAACCAAAGCCCCCGACTACGCATTCTCCATCAACGGTGGCCCCAACCCCTCTGCTTGGAAGTTCTTCCTCGAAGCCAAGAAACCTGCCGTCAACATCCACGACAATCCCGAGCCCGCCCGCCAAGTCCGCCGCTACGGCTGGTCCGCTAAGCTTCCCCTCTGCATCCTCTCCGACTTCGAAGAGCTCGCCATCTACGACACTCGCATCCGCCCCTCCGTCAACGACAAGCCCACCGTCGCCCGCAAGGACTACCTCACCTTCGACAAATACCCTGACAAGTGGGAGTACATCTCCGAAACCTTCTCCCGCGAAGCCGTCCTCAAAGGCTCCTTCGACAAATACGCCGACACTAGGCGAAAGAAAGGGACCGAAGAAGTCGATGACGCCTTCCTCAAGGAAATCGAATTCTGGCGCGAAATCCTCGCCAAAAACATCGCTAAGAATAACCCCCGGCTCATCAACGTCCGCGACTTCAACTACGCCGTTCAAGTCACCATCGACCGCCTCATCTTTCTCCGCATGGCCGAAGACCGTGGCACTGAAGACCACGGACGTCTCAAAACCGCCACCACCGGCAAAGGCACCTACACCCGCCTCCTCAAACTCTTCCGTGCTGCCGATGATCGCTACAACTCCGGCCTCTTCCACTTTCAAGACGAACAAGGCCGCCCCTCCTTCCGCGATACTCTCACCCCCTCGTTAAAAATCGATGACCAGCCCCTCAAGGACATCATACTCTCTACCTACCCACCGAAATCCGCCTACGAATTCTCGGTCCTCCCTGCCGACATTCTTGGCCAAGTCTACGAACAATTCCTCGGCAAAAACATCCAGCTTGGTGGTGGCGAAAAACGACGCACTGTCAAAATCGAGGAAAAGCCCGAGGTCCGAAAAGCCGGCGGCGTTTACTACACACCCAAATACATCGTCGATTACATCGTAGAAAACACCCTCGGCCGCCTCCTCAACGGTTCAAGGAGCACCGGCGCCTCGCCGGTCTCAGCCGAGGAAAAAACCGCCGAGGCGGCGGCGCTCCCTGACACCAAACCCCTCTCCCTCGCCAAAGCCGCCAAACTGAAAGTCCTCGATCCCGCCTGCGGATCCGGCTCCTTCCTCATCGTCGCCTACCAATACCTCCTCGACTGGCACCGCGACCAATACACCCTCGACCCCACCACCCTGCAGCTCGATCCGACCCTCCTTAAAAAACACACCTCCGGCAAAAAAACCAAAATCTACCAAACTCCCACTGGCGAATACCGGCTCACCACCCCCGAGCGCAAACGCATCCTCCTCAACAACATCCACGGCGTCGACATCGACCCCCAAGCCGTCGAAGTCACCAAACTTTCCCTCCTTCTCAAAGTCCTCGAAGGCGAAACCCAACAACAACTCCAGCGCGACTTCTTCGCCGAACGCCAGCGCATCCTCCCCGACCTTGCCGCCAACATCCAATGCGGCAACTCCCTCATCGGCCCCGACTTCTACGACCAGCCCGAACTGCCCCAACTCGACGACGAAACCAAAGAACGCATCAACGTCTTCGATTGGGAGAGCTCCTTTCCCGAAGTGTTTGCACAAGGCGGCTTCGATGCCGTGATTGGCAATCCGCCTTACATAAGGATTCAATCGATGCGCGAGTTTGCTCCGAACGAAGCCGATTTTTATTCTACCAACTACCAATCGGCGTTCTCAGGCAACTTTGACATCTATGTCTGTTTCGTCGAAAAAGCTCTCTTCCTGTTGAACTCGAGTGGTATGACTGGCCAAATTATACCTCATAAATTCTTCAATGCATCGTATGGGCGTAATCTACGAACCTTGCTGTATTCTTCCAAGTCTACCTACGAGCTTGTTAGTTTTGGAGCGGAGCAGGTTTTCGAAGATGCCACCACATACACCTGCCTTACTTTTGCATCGAAAAAACCGAATAAACGCACCCTGTTCCAAAGAGCATTTAACCTCGACTCTTGGAGATTCAACTTTGAACCCCAACAGCAAACGCTAAGTACTATCAGCCTAACAAGTTCAAACTGGCTTCTCCTCAACGATAGCGAGCGCACGCTTTTTGAGCGCATTTGCATGACCAGGCCCAAACTAGAGGAATTCGCTGTTAGTATAACCCAAGGCCTAAAAACCGGAGCAGATCCCGTCTTCGTCCTTCATGATGTTCAAACGAATGGAGCAATCCTTACTGGATATTCTAAGCATCTGAGGCGTGAAGTCTCTGTTGAGAGAAACATCTGTATTTATGTCGCCAAGTCAGGGGACATGCGACGATTTACAACTCCAATTCCAACAAAGTCGGCAATCTTCCCATATTCGAAATCTGGCAAATTACTTTCTGCCAATGAACTAAAGAAATTCACTAAAACATGGCGCTACTTATCTGAATGCAAAGATAAGCTCGACGGACTCTAAGATGGGCGTTTCGCAGGTCCTGCATTTTATCAATACAGCCGAGCTCAGTGCCTGACCCAAAGCCGTGCAATCAAGTTACTAACTCCAGACATTGCTCCAATTCCACATTTCGGATGCGACCTTTCAGGTGATGTCGGATACCTTGGAGGTGTGTCTGGTGGCAACGGACTCATTCTGCGATCAGGTAACAGTCCACATTTCTTCCTCGGCATCTTAAATTCGAAATTAATGGCTTGGTTCATTTTTGTAACATCAACAGTTTTCCGCGGAAACTGGGCAAGCTACGAAAAGAGATATATAAAGGAATTTCCCGTCCGCCCCATCGACTTCACCGACCCCGCCGACGTCGCCCTGCACGACAAGATGGTCGCCCTTGTCCAAACCATGCTTGATCTCCACGAGAAAAAACAAAGCGAACAAAACCCCCAGACCCTCCGCCGCCTCAAAACCGAAATCAACACCACCGACCGCCAAATCGACCGCCTCGTCTACCAACTCTACAACCTCACCGACGAAGAAATCGCACTCGTCGAAGCATCCTAACACCCAATTTCATCTCATCTTTCGTTTTCTACAGTCCATGCTCCGCTTCCTCTTTCTCCTTTCCCTCACCCTCCCCCTCCTCGCCGATCCGACCCCCACCCAACTCACCAACCTCCCCTACAAATCCGGACCCCAACTCACCGAATACGAACAATCCCGCTGCCAACTCGACCTCTACCTCCCGCCCAACAAAACCAACTTCCCCACCCTCCTCTGGTTCCATGGCGGCGGCCTCCAAAACGGCTCCAAGGACAACGAAAACGTTGCACCCCTCGGCCCCAGCCTCGCCAAAGAAGGCCTCGCCGTCGTCATCCCCAACTACCGCCTCTCTCCCCAAGCAAAATACCCCGCCTACCTTGAAGACGCCGCGGCCGCCCTTGCCTGGACCTTCGCCAACATCGAACAACACGGCGGCGACCCCAAGCGAATCTACCTCGGTGGCCACTCCGCCGGCGGCTACCTCACCCTCATGCTCGGCATGGACCCCCGCTGGCTCAACAAGCACAATCTCACTCGCGACCAAATCGCCGGACTCATCCCCGTCGCCCCCCAGACCATGACTCATCTCACCATCCGCGAGGAACGCCTCGGCACCAAAAGCCCCTTCACCATCTTTGCCGACCAAGACGCCCCCGTCCAACACGCCAACCGCAAGGGCCTTCCACCCCTCCTCATCCTCTGGGCCGACAACGACATGCCCGCCCGCGCCGAAGAGTGCGCCTACCTCGTCGCCCTCCTCAAAGGCGCCAAAAACACCTCCGTCACCGCCCTCGAAATCCCCAACCGCGACCACGGCACCGTCGCCCACTACATCGCCAATCCCAACGACCCCGCTCGCCAAGCCATTCTACGCTTCATCACCCCTTGACCCCGAGGATTTTCGCACAATCTTCTCCCCAACCATGCAGCTCACCTTTCTCGACTCCTCCACCCTCCACCGCAACGACCTCGACTTCTCCCCCTTCGAACAACACGCGACCCTCACCTTCCACGACACCACTTCTCCCGACCAAATCGTCACTCACGCCAGCGAGGCCGACATCATCGTCACCAACAAGGTCCCGCTCACCTCTGAAACCCTCGCCCACCTCCCCAAGCTCAAACTCATCCTCATCGCCGCCACCGGCTTCAATCACGTCGACCTCGAGGCAACCGCCGCACGCAAAATTCCCGTCTGCAACGTCGCCGGCTACTCGACTTCCGCCGTTGCCCAGCACGTCTTCTCCCTCCTCCTCAATCTCGTCACCCACACTCACAGCTACCACCAAAACATCGCCACCTGGTCGGCCTCTCCCATCTTCACGCGCCTCGACCACCCCGTCACTGAACTGGCGAACAAAACCCTCGGACTCGTTGGCCTCGGAGAAACCGGATCCGCCGTCGCTCGCATCGCCGATGCCTTCGGCATGCAAGTCCAGGCTCTCGCTCGCGAAGGTGCATCCCCCTCTACGAGAAATCGCGTAGACCGCGACACCTTTTTTGCCACCTCTGACGTCATCTCCCTCCACTGCCCCTTAAACAAACACACCGAAAAACTCATCAACGCCGACACCCTGGCCCTCATGCAGCCCTCCGCCTTCCTCATCAACACCGGACGCGGTGCCCTCATCGACGAACCCGCCCTCGCCGACGCCCTCCGCACCAACCAAATCGCCGGTGCCGGCCTCGACGTCCTCTCCATCGAACCTCCCTCCCCCGACAACCCACTCCTCGCCGAAGACCTCCGCAACAAAAACCTCATCCTCACCCCCCACACCGCCTGGACCACCCTCGAAGCCCGCCAACGCCTCCTCGATGGCCTCCTCGCCAACCTCGAAGCCTACCTCGCCGGCACCCCTACCAACCAGGTCAACTAACATGGACGACCCCGAAATCCTCTCTCTCCTCCCCGCCATCGAGGACAAACTCACCTCCCCCGACACCCCCTTTGTCTCAAAAACCCACCAGCACCTCCTCACCCACGACGACATCAACGACGACGAAGCCAAATACATGCTCGCCTTCTGCCTCGCCGACGAAATCGAAAAAATGGGCCACGAAAACCGCCCCTTCGACCTCGCCCGCTACCAAAACCTCCTCAGCCTCCTCCCCATTCTTCCCGAATAGTCATCTCCCTCCTCCCTTCACCGTCGGACTCAAGTTCCTCCTCGGTATCAATTCCAATGGAAACCAATTTTTTGACTAAATCGTCAAATCGCCTTTACTCGACCATTTAGTCAAGTATCCTCCACGCATGGGCCGAACCTCCAAAGCTCCCCTCCAACTCCAGGAAGCACTCATCCAACTCATTTGGACCAAGTGCTATTCAGCTGTCACCATCGACGCCATTTGCGAAGCCGCGAACGTCAAAAAAGGCTCCTTCTACCACTTCTACGACTCCAAATCCGCCCTCGCCGTCGACGCTTTTGACCATCACTGGGAAACCGAATCCCGTCCCTTCCTCGACCAGGCTTTCTCAGCCAGCCGCCCCCCGAATGAGCGCTTTCAAGCCCTTCTTCAGGCCGATTTCGAAATCGCCGCCTCCCAAAAAGAAGAGCTCGGCCAAATTCTCGGCTGTCCATTTTGCAATATCGGACAAGAAATCTCCACCCTCGAACCGGAAGTCGCTGCCAAAATTAACGAAATGCTCGACCGCTTCCGCGGCTACCTCACCTCAGCCCTCCGCGACGCCATCGCCCAAGGCCTGACCGATATCTCAAACCCCGAGGAAACCTCCCTCGCCATCTACAACTTCCTCCACGGCAGCTTTGCCCAAGCCCGCATCCAAAACAGCCTCACCCCCATCCAAAATCTCCCCGAAAACATCGGCCGCCTCGCTGGCCTCGAA
Source organism: Verrucomicrobiota bacterium (assembly GCA_039186735.1). GTDB lineage: Bacteria > Verrucomicrobiota > Verrucomicrobiia > Verrucomicrobiales > Akkermansiaceae > Roseibacillus. Next base: position 5,993 of record JBCCZX010000096.1, read on the forward strand.
CTCGCACCCCTCGAACTCGCCATCCCCGCCTAATCCCATTCTCGCGATTTGACCAAATCGTCGTGTAACGCTCAGCCACTCACAACCATCACACACTATGTCTCTTTCCGAAACGCCCGAATCTGAACCACCTCGACAACAAAGTGCCCCTCTCGCCACGGCCGCCCGCTTCCTCATTCCCGCCCTCCTTCTCATTGGCGGAATCTGGTTCGGCCTGCGCGCACTCCAAAAAACCCAAACAAGTGGAGAGACCGAAACCTCCCCCCCCAACCAAGGACCCCCTCCCTCTCAAGTCGTCGTCGCTCCCGTCCAAGAACTCACCGCCCGCAACCTCCACCGCGTCGTAGGCACACTCCGTGCCGTCCAACGCGCCGATGTCGCCGCTCGCGAAGACGGTGCCGTTAACGAAGTTCTCGTCGATGAAGGCGACCTCGTCGAAAAACATCAAATTCTCGTTCGCCTCGATCCCCGCCGCATCGAAGCCCAACTCGCCCAGGCTCAAGCAACCCTCACCGCCTCGCAATCGCTCATCGACCAACGAAAAGCAGAACAATCCCGAACAGCCACAGACCTCGAAGCCAAGCGCAAGCTCTTCACCCTCGAAGCCATCTCGGAATCTGAACTCCTCGACGCCGAGCGGGAAGCCAAGGTCTCCGCCTCTCAGGAAAAGTCCGCCCGCGACCAAGTCACTGCCGCTGCCGCTGCCCTCAAGCTCCTCGAAGTCCGCCGCGACGACCTCGTCATCCGCGCTCCCTTCGATGCCCGTGTCGTCACCCGACACACCGAACCCGGCGAATGGCTCCGCCCCGGTGACTCCGTCCTCACCCTCGTCTCGAACGGCAAACTCGAAGCCTGGCTCCAAGTTCCCGAACGCTACGCTGCCAGCATCAACAACCAAAGCATCACCGTCGAAGTCGGCTCCCAAAAAATCACCGCAAACAAGCTCCGCCCCCTCCCCGAAGCCAACTCCACCAGCCGCGTCGTCACTCTCATTGCCGATATTCCTGACCCGGACAACACCCTCGTTCCCGGCCTCTCCGTCACCGCCGATATCCCTGTTTCAGACGACACACCCCGCCTCGCCGTCCCGGCCGATGCCATCGTCACCACCTTCGCAGGCCCCGCAGTCTTCCGCGCCACCCCAAACCCTCAAGGCCCACCCATCGCCGAACGCCTGCCCGTCACCATCCTCTTCCAACGCGATGGCATCGTCTTCATCGAATCCGAATCACTCTCAACCTCTGACCTCATCGTCATCGAAGGCAACGAACGCCTCTTCCCCCAAACCCCCCTTCTCTTCGAACCCCCTCAACCCACCCCGGAACAAACGGCTTTTTCTACGAAGAAGCCAGTAGCAACGACAAATTAGGCTATCGACCGGGAAAACAAATCCAACAACCGCCACGTCTATGAAATCGCTGATTTCAGCTGCCATCACCCAACCCATCACCGTCGCCGTCGGCGTACTCCTCGCCACCTTTGCCGGCATTCTGGCGATTGCTCTCGTCCCCATCCGCATGACCCCCGAGGTTTCCTCTGTTGTCGTCTCCGTCGTCACTAACTGGGAGTCCGCTTCCGCCGAAGAAATTGAATCCGACATCATCGAAGAGCAGGAAAAAGTCCTCGGCGAAACCACCAGCCTCATCTCCATGACCTCCACCTCGGCCGCCGGGCAAGGCTCCATCCGTCTTGAATTCGAGACCGGCACCAACATCGAAAAAGCCACCGCCGAAGTCCTTCAGAAACTCGACGAAGTTCCCGGCTACCCAAACGGTGTCCTCCAACCCGTCGTCGAACCCGTCGATATCGAATCCGTAGACTACATCGCCTGGATCGGCCTCGCCTCCTCCGACCCCGATTTCCCCGCCCAAACCCTCTACGACCTCATGGAGCGCCGCATCAAACCCCGCTTCGAACGCATCGACGGCATCTCCGAAGTCGGCATCCGCGGCGCCGTCCAATCCGAACTCCACATCAAAATCGATCCCGAAAAACTCGCCCAACGCAACATCACCTACGCCACCCTCCGCAACGCCATCCAATCCGCCAATGCCAACTTCTCCGGCGGTCGCATCGTCGATGGCAAACGCGACCTCCGTCTCCGTGCCACCGGGCGGTTCGATGATCCCGAATCCATCCGCCAAACCGTCCTTCGCCGCGACGATTCCGGCACCGTCTACCTCGGCGATGTCTCCACCGTCGAAATGGCCTTCAAAGAACCCACCTCCTGGGTCCGCGCCCGTGGCCACCGCATGCCCTTCTTCAACTTCCAGCTTCAACGCGGCGCCAACCTCTTGGAAACCATGGACGCCCTCAAAGCCGAAGTCGCCACCCTCAACAAAGACCTCCTCCCCAATCACGCCCGCAACCTCGGCCTCAATGGCACCCTCGAACTCGTCCAAACCTACGACTCCACCACCTACGTCGAAGACGCCATCGACCTCGTCCGCTCCAACCTCCTCGTCGGCGGCATCCTCGCCACCATCACCCTCCTCTTCTTCCTCCGCTCCCTCCGCACCGTCGGCATCATCGCCATCGCCATCCCCGTCTCCGTCATCACTTCCCTCGTCGTCCTCGTCGCCCTCGGACGTTCCGTCAACATCATCTCTCTCGCCGGACTCGCCTTCGCCATCGGTATGGTCGTCGACAACGCCATCGTCGTCATCGAAAACATCTACCGCCACCTCGAAATGGGTAAGAAACCCCTCCAAGCCGCAGCCGATGGCACCAAGGAAGTCGCCGGAGCCGTCCTTGCCTCCACCATGACCACTCTCATCGTTTTCGCTCCCATCCTCATGATTCAGGAAACCGCTGGCCAACTCTTCCGCGACATCGCCCTCGCCATCATGGCTGCTGTCGGCCTTTCCATGATCGTCTCCCTCACCGTCATCCCCACCGCCGCCTCCCGCCTCCTCCGCCAAAAGTCAGACAACGGTGAACTCAGTAGTTTCGACAAAACCTTCTCCAACCCTTTCTTCAAAATCCTCGGCCTCCCCTTCCGTCCCCTGTTCTGGCTCTTCAACGCCCTTCCCGACCTCGTCTCAAACCTCGTCGCCACCATCAACCGCACCTGGCTCACCCGCCTCGCCGTCATCATCGGCTTCACCGCCCTCACTCTCATCGGCACCGCCATCCTCCTCCCCCCGCGCGACTACCTCCCGAGCGGAAACCGCAATGTCGTCTTCTCCCTGCTATTTCCACCCCCGACCTACAACCTCGACCAACTCTCCGAAGTCGGCGAACGCATCGAAGAAGTCATCGAACCCGTCTGGCTCACCACCGAAGACAAATTCCAAATCGAAACCAAAGAACGCGGCGAATTTTCCCAAGGAGTCGACAACCGAACGAAGGTCCCCGCCGCTCCCGGCCAAGCCCCCTCCATCCTTCCTCCCGAACTCGACCACTACTTCCTCGTTTCCTTCGAAGGCCGCATGTTCCAAGTCGGCATCTCCAAGGACAAAAAACGCGTCGTCGATGCCCTCCCTCTCCTCAATCACGCCACCGCCAACATCCCCGACACCTTCTCCTTCGCCTTCCAACTCCCCCTCTTCCGCGTCGCTGGCACCACCGGCTCCGCCATCAAAATCGACATCCGCGGCGACGACCTCAACTCCGTCAGCCAAACCTCAGGCCAACTCTTCGGCATGCTCATGGGCACCTTCGGCCCCGGCAAAACCCAACCCTCACCTCCCAACTTCGCCTTCCCCCTCGAAGAAGTCCGTCTCGTCCCCAACGACGAACGCCTCCGCCAAGTCGGCATGACCCGCACCGACCTCGGCCTCGCCGTCCAAGCTGGTGGCGAAGGCATCCTCCTCTTCCGCGACTACGAACGCAGTGGCGAACTCAAGGACATCAAAATCATCAACCAAGACGCTCTCGGCGATCGACCTTTCGAAGACCTCCTCGACACCCCCGTCGCCACCCCCAACGGCGACATCGTCGACCTCCGCTCCCTTGCCACCCTCCAACGCGTCCAAGGCCCCGAACAGATTCGCCACGTCGACCGTCTCCGCGCCGTCACCCTCGAAGTCACCCCTCCCACCGGCATGGCCCTCGAAGACGCCATCGCCCAAGTCGATGAACTCATCGCCGCACTCCGCGCCCAAGGCGGCATCGCCCCCGGCACCCAAGTCGAAATCGCTGGCTCCGCCGGCGCCCTCGCCGACATCACCAAAGCCCTCATCGGCGACGGCACCTTCCTCACCACCCTCACCTCCTCCGTCGTCCTCGCCCTCCTCGTCATCTACCTCCTCCTCGTCATCCTCTTCCAAAGCTGGTCCTACCCCCTCGTCATCCTTCTCTCCGTGCCCTTGGCCACCTTCGGCGGCTTCCTCGGACTCTTCCTCGTCCACCAATGGTCCCTCGCCGACCCCTACATGCCCATCCAACAACTCGACGTCCTCACCATGCTCGGATTCATCATCCTCGCCGGCGTCGTCGTCAACAACGCCATTCTCATCGTCCACCAAGCCCTCAACTTCCTTCGCGAAAACCCCAATCAAACTCCCAACAACGCCATCCGCGAATCCGTCCGCTCCCGCGTTCGTCCCATTCTCATGTCCACCCTCACCTCCGTCGGGGGCATGCTCCCCCTCGTCCTCCTTCCCGGAAGCGGCTCCGAACTCTACCGCGGCCTCGGCGCCGTCGTCGTCGGCGGACTCGCCGTATCCACCATCTTCACCATGCTTCTCGTCCCAGCCGTCCTCTCCATCATCCTCAATCTTGCCTCAAGCACCCAAAGAATTGCGGGCGACACGCTTGCCCCAGACCCCCAACCCACCACCTAGCGAACCGGGGACTTCAGTCCGCCTAACCACAAGCCAAGCCACAGCCCAAGCCAAATCCAAAAGCCACAACCTAAGCTTCAAAAAAAACTCTGCGCAAACCTCTGCTTCTCTGCGCCTCCGCGTCAAAAAAAACACACAAACCCCAGTCACACCCACAAGCCACCACCCAATCCCACAAACCCACCCTCTAACACACTCCACCATGCCTCCCATCCACCTCATCACCCTGTCCGTCACCCTCACCCTCTGGCTCTCCTCCTGCACCGTCGGCCCCAACTACCAGCAACCCGCCAACAACCTGCCCGCCAACTACAAAGCCACTGGCGAAGCATCCATCCCACCCGTCGGCGACCCCTACCACCTCTTTCGCGACCCCGACCTCAACCGCCTCCTCGCCGCTTCCGAAAAAAACAATCAAGACCTCGTCGCCGCCCTCGCCCGCATCGACCAATCTCGCGCCCTTCTGGGCCTCACCAAAGCCGATCGCGCACCATCCCTCACGGCCGATCTCGGCGCCACACGCAACCTCGACTCCCGCGAAACCAACATGCCCATCGAAGGCGGCGCTTACGGCGAATTCAGTAGCCAACTCAACCTCTCCTACGAAATCGACCTTTGGGGCCGCATCCGACGCTCCGTCAACCAAGCCAACGCCAATCTCAAAGCATCCGAAGCCGACTACCACGCCGCCCTACTCTCCCTCAAAGGCGAAGTCGCCCGCAACTACCTCACCCTCCGCTCCCTCGACCGCGAAATCGACTTGCTCGAACAAACCCGCGACCTCCGCGCCAAACGTCGCGACCTCACCCGGGCCCGCAAAACCGGCGGCACCGCCAGCGGACTCGACCTCTCCCGCGCCGAAACCGAACTCCAAAGCTCGCGAGCCGAAATCGCCCGCCTCCGCCTCCGCCGGGGCGAACTCGAGAACACCCTCGCCGCCCTCACCGGCTCCCCCGCCTCCACCTTCAACCTCACCTCTCGCACAACCAACCCCCGCCTGCCAAACATCCCCGCCGGCGTCCCCTCCGACCTCCTCCGCCGCCGCCCCGACCTCATTGCCTCCGAGCGCCGCCTCGCCGCCGCCAGCGAAGGCATCAAGATATTACCCAGCCTGCCACGTTTTGCAGACAGATTATTCCCTGATTATTTCAACAATTCGGCGGTTTCCCCAAATGTTGACATTTTCCCCAAATGTTGACATAAAAAAATTGTGATCGACATGGACATGACAGGGACTATCAATGAAGTACGAGAGAGTCTTTTATTCAACTATGTTTATGGAAATGGTGTCGTTGATATGCGCGCCAATTATGCCGCATGACGGCTTTTTCCTTAACCTGAGTCATGGCGGAGAGGCGACGGTTCCGGGACAGCCGCTGAAAACTTCAAGCCCATCATAATCTCAAAGAAATATTGAGGAGATGACGGCGAGGAGCTTCAGCTTTCATTAAAACTTGAAAGATCACGTGCACTCGCGGGGATAACTTGAATAAATCGCGATTTACACCCAACCCACCACACGCCGGGCCACACACCACAACAGACGCCAGGCTCAATGGCATTGCGTGGCGCGGGAAATGCAGTTGTGCGCCATGGGTTGCAAAATAGTCTGTTCGCGCATGCGCAGTAGAGATCAGCGCCTTTTGCATTCCACGTGGGTTTCTCCGTACACGGGAGGTGCATCCTCAGAATAGAAAACCATTTTTGAGAATGGATATCGTTTCCCCCCGCTCTAAATCACGTCCGTAAAACATATTTTACTATGGAAAATACATGGTGCACAGTAACATTCTTCATGGCAACATTTCTTGTGTTCGGAGTTCATGTTCATGTTCATGTCCGGAGATCGTGATTTTACGTTGAAATCCCCAAC
>JBCCZX010000097.1:0-12491 GCA_039186735.1 Verrucomicrobiota bacterium
ATTCTGTGGCGAACAAAAATAACCATCAAAAGCCCAAGCTCCTTCCCTCCTAGTCTCCTGTTCAAACAACACCAAATTCCTTTCTGCCTTTGCGTCTTCGCGCGAGTGCTAAATGGTCGCGAGATCCGTGAACCTGTCCCGCAAAAAAGAGACTCAGTTTTTTCCAGACAAGATCATCATCAGCGGATCAGAGCTTGAGACCAGCTTCGCGGAACGGATGAAAATCAGGAAAAAAGCTGCCACTCAGAAGGAATTCGTCACTAGGAATCTGTTAGAACCAAAAATCCTTCACCGGCAGGCAAGTCCTACGCGCTTGGTTGGCGCGTGAGTTCATTTCTACCGAATCAGCGCCACCCAACCTTGAGCCACAGTTCAAATTCAGCCTTGGGGCCAATGCCACCCCGGGGCAGAATCCTCCGTGCTCACAATCCACACCCCCCCTCACCTCAAGGAAGAAGCCCTCGGACTCAAAAAAAAATCGGGCCAGCATCTTAAAGGTCACCTCTTCGCCACCAGCGGCACCACCGGAACCCCCAAATGGATCCTCCACTCCGAAGACGCCCTCGACTGGAACGCCCACACCTTCAACACCCTCTTCAACATCACCTCAAACGACCAAGCCGCCCTCGCCCTCCCCACCTTCCACGTCGGCGGCTTCATGGTCTCCCGCCGCGCTCAACTCGCCAACCACCCCGTCTCCCACTTCGACCAAAAATGGAACCCCACCAACTTCCTCGCCTTTCTCACCCAAACCCAAGCCACCCTCACCTCCCTCGTCCCCACTCAAATCCACGACCTCGTCCGCCACAATCTCCCCCCCCCACCCTCCCTCCGTCTCGCCCTCATCGGCGGCGCCAAGCTCGAACCTCATCTCGCCAACTCCGCCCGCAAACTCTCCTGGCCCCTCGTCACCTCATACGGCATGACAGAAACCGCCGGCATCATCGCCATTGAGAACAACGGCACCCTTAAACCACTTCCCGGATGGAAACTCCGACCTTCCCCCCAAAACCTCCTCCAAATCGCCGGACCCGGCCTATTTACGGGACAAATCGTAGCAAACGAATTCCATCCTCGCACCGACTCCTGGTTCACGACCTCAGATCTCGTGAACCCCGATCTCCACCTCCTCGGCCGTGCCGATACCCAAATCAAAATCCTCGGCGAACTCGTCGACCTCGCAAACCTCCGCTCCCAACTCGCCGCTCTCTTCCCCGAACACCCCACGACCATCATCCCTCTCCCCGACAAACGCCGCGGCCACCAACTCCAAGCCCTCATCGAAACCTCCCCTTCTAACCAGATCCTCACCCACTTCAACCACTGGAACAACTCGCTCCCCCCTTTCTCCCGCTCGAACAAACTCCACTTTCTCCCCAATTGGCCACGCACCCCTCTTGGAAAGCCCATTCTAGCTGCACTCACCGAGAAAATCAGCGCATGCACAGATTGAAAGTTGCCCACCATTTCACCACGCGATACCTTCAGGAGTCTTGAATCAACTGGGAGGTTTTTCGGCAAACAAACACTTCAACTCGAAGTCGTTGCCTCGGCCAAACCTCGGACGCCATCTTTCTTTTCACCCCTATTCTTTCTGGAACCTATGCAATCTGCTGAGGGCTCGCAGGTCCGCCTGTTTGGAGACGAACTAACCACGGAATCCATCGACTCGGAAACAACTCGCCGCCCGAGAATGAGCAAAGCCAAAGCCCGCGACCTCGGGCTCATCGCACCCTCCAACATCGGGAAAAACTTCGTCCTCGATACAAACGTCCTCCTCCACGATGCCGCTTGTCTCGAACGCTTCACCGACAACCACGTCTGCCTCCCCACCGACGTTCTCTCCGAACTCGACAAATTCAAAAACGAACAATCCGAACGCGGCGCCAACGCCCGCCAAGTCCATCGCCGACTCACCCAACTCTTCTCTAACGGCGAAGCTCCCACCACCGGCATCACCACCGAAGACGGCGGCTCCATCCGCCTCGTCGTCTTCGACCCCGCCCTCTGCGGAAAGAGCACCGACCGCATGCAACAATTCTTCCGCATCTTTCCCGATATCGGTCGCGTCGACAACCGTATCCTTGGAGCTGCCCTCCTCGTCGAACAATTCAACGGCCCTCCTGTCATCGTCGTCACCAAGGACCTCAACATGCAACTGAAGGCCAAAGCCGTCGGCATCGAGGCCCAAGACTACCTCAACGACAAAGTCGACCCCAAGGAAGTCTCCAACTACGACCTCCGCCGTATCAACGTCGAAGCCAACGACCTCCAACGCTTCGCCAGCTCCGGTCAACTCCACCTCGACGGCGCCGAAGAAGAACTCACCCTCAACGAATACGTCCTCCTCCAATCCGGCCCCAAACAAACCATCCCCGCCCGCTTCGACTCCTCCGGCAACTTCGTCCGCCTCGCCATCCCCGAAGCCATCCGCATCCCCGACGGCACCTCCCTCAAACCCCTCAATCTCGGCCAAAAGTGCCTCATCGACTCCCTCCTCAACCCCGACATCAGCCTCGTCACCTGCTACGGCCAAGCTGGCACCGGCAAGACCCTCGTCGCCATCGCCGCCGGCCTCTCCGAAGTGTTCGCCCGCAACTACAACGGCCTCACCATCTCCCGCCCCGTCGTCGCCATGGGAGACCAACTCGGCTACCTCCCCGGTACCCTCGACGAAAAAATGCGCCCCTGGCTCCAACCCATCTACGACGCTCTCGACCTCCTCATGGCACCCCCCCTCAACAAAGGTCCCCGCCGCAAACAAACCAAAACACCCCCAACCACCGAAGCCGGCCGCAAACCCTACGACTCCCTCGTCGAACAAGGCATCATCGAAGTCGAAGCCCTCTGCTACATCCGCGGCCGCTCCATCCCCAACCGCTTCTTCGTCCTCGACGAAGCCCAACAACTCACCCCCCAGGAAGCCAAAACCGTCGTCACCCGCATCTCCCGCGGCTCCAAACTCGTCCTCGTCGGCGACCCCGGCCAAATCGACAACCCCTACGTCGATTCCCGCTCCAACGGCCTCGTCTACACCCGCAAACGCCTCAAAGGCCAACCCTTCGTCTCCCACGTCTCCCTCAGCCGCGGCGAACGAAGCCCCCTCGCCGAAGCCGGAGCCCAAATGATGTAGCAAAGCACGCCTCTCAATTGACTTCGACCAACTTAGGGTTAGCCTCTCGCCCCTGAAGGCCATCATCCAGCTCCTTGCCATCCTCTCGCTCAGCCTCCTCCTTGGCTGCGGCGGCAACCCCCGCTACAGCAGCGAACTCGACCCCGGCCTCGTCTCCGAAATCCGCGCCCTCGGCTACCGCAACTGGATCGTCATCGCCGACGAATCCTTTCCCCTCCACACCCGCCGCGGCGTCCGCACCCTCCTCGTCGACAAAGAAGCCCCCGAAGTCCTCTCCGGCGTCATCGACGTCCTCGAAACCCAACAACACGTCACCCCCGTCTTCTACCGCACCCGCGAACTCGGCTACATCAGCAACGACCGCGCCCCAGGCGTCGACGCCTACCGCGTCCAACTCAACGAAGCCCTCCGCGGCCACCAATTCCGCGAACTCCAATACCGCTCCCTCTCCGTCGTCCTCGAAGACGCCTCCAAATCCTTCGCCGTCCTCGTCATCAAAACCCGCACCGCCCTCCCCTACTCCGCCGTCTTCATCGAACTCGACAGCGGATACTGGAACCAACGCGCAGAGCAAGAACTCCGCGCCGCCATGGAAGGATAAACCATGAAAATCGACGAAGCAGCCGTCACCAAAGAACGCGAAGAAGCTTGGATCGGTGACGCCGTCCTCGCCCTCTTCGCCCGCGAATACCTCCTCAAAAAAAACGGCACCCTCGATGGCGACGCCTTCATCCGCTTCACCTCAAACGATTTCCTCAAACCCTTCGGTAAGTCCCCCACCGCCGTCGAAGCCGAAATCGGCCGCATCTACCAACAAAACGGCCTCGAACCCGCCTTCACCCACATCCAAACCCTCCTCCTCCCCAAATTCATCCAACGCGAAAAACAACTCCACGCCCGCGATCAACACGGCCGCAAAAAACGTTAGCACCCGGAGCGCGGACTTCAGTCCGCCCAGCAACCCAAGTCGGTAGCCCGGTTTCGACGAAACCGCCCCCCAACCCAAGCCACAAACTCCCCACCAACGAAAACGCACCCCCCTCAACCCTCACGGACTCAACCGCATCACCTCCCACCCGCTCTCCTCTTTCCGATAAACCAAACGGTCATGCACTCGTCCCGCTCCCCCCTGCCAAAACTCCACCTCACTCGGCTCTAACACATAACCTCCCCAAAACTCCGGCATCGGAACCTCCTCGCCATACTCCTCCTGCAACTTCTCCATCCGTTCCTCAAGCACTTCCCGCCCCGCAATCACTCCCGACTGCACCTCCGACACCCACGCCCCAATCTTCGACTCATATGGCCGCGTCCGGAAATACTCCTCCGACTCCTCCCGCGAAATCTTCCGCACCACCCCCTTCACATTCACCTGCCGCTCCAACTCCCGCCACAAAAACGACACCGCCGCCCACTCGGATTCCTCCAAATCCAGCGCCTTCTTCGAGCGATAATTCGTAAAAAACCGAAACCCCCGCTCATCTAACCCCTTCAACAAAACCGTCCGCACACTCGGCACCCCACCCCCACCAACCGTCGCCAAAGTCATCGCATTCGGCTCCAAAAGCTTCCCCTCCACCGCCTCCTCCAACCACCCCCGAAACTGCTCGATCGGCTCCGCCAACAAATCCTCCTTCCGCAACTCCCCCCGCGTGTAGTTCTCCCGCAACGCCGCAATATCCGTCTCCTCTCGGTTCATCTCCGTCATCATAACTCACGCTCGCAAAAAGTCTTGCGTCTTGTGTCTCCCAGTCTTGTTTCTTCAATGTGACCTTCCCGCCCAACTTCCTCTTCGGAGTCGCCAACGCTGATCACCAAGTCGAAGCCTACGATCCCGAACGCGAAGACGTCTGGGACCTCTGGGAACGCACCCAAAACCTGACCCCCCGCCGTCGCGCCGCCGACTTCTGGCACCGCTACCCCGAAGACATCAAACGCGCCGCCAACCTCGGCTGCAAAGTCTTCCGCTTCTCCATCTCCTGGGCCCGCGTCCAAACCGGTCCCGACTCCTGGGACCACGCCGCCCTCGAACACTACAAACAACTCGCTGAATGCGTCCGCAACCACGGCATGAAAGTCATGGTCACCCTCGTCCACTTCACCTGGCCCGCATGGCTCGAACGCGAAGAAAACGGCCTCCTCGGCAAATCATTCCCCGACCTCTTCGCCAACTACGCCGAACGCGTCGCCCGCCACTTCGGTCCCCTCGTCGACTACTGGGTCACCTTCAACGAACCCTCCCAACTCGTCTACGGCTTCATCAAACCCTGGTGGCAAAACCGCTACTACATGCCCCCCGGCCTCCCCGAAGGCACCGGTCCCTCCGGCGAAGCCGAAGCCATCGGCAAACTCATCCCCAACATCTTCCGCGCCCACGCCCGCGCCCGCGTCCGCATCAAGGGCCTCCGCGCCGAAGCCAAGGTCGGCCTCAATCCCCTCGTCACCGGCTTCCCCCCCTGGCTCCAAAACTTCCTCGATAACCTCGTCCGCAAGGAATGGCTCCTCCGCGCCATGTACCGCTTCAGCATGGCCGAACCCCTCGTCACCGAAAACGCCAAACTCGACCTCATCATCGGCGGCATTATCCCTCCCAACCAAAACCAACTCGACTACACCCTCCCCTACATCGCTACGGGAAAAGCCGTAATGGTTTCCAAATACTCAAGAGCCGAATCCTTGGACGACCTCGAAGGCACCATCGTCGGCTACGTCGGCCCCGATGGCGTCGGCAAACTCGCCTCCACCCACCTCCCCAAACGCGACAAACTCCAACGCTTCAACAACACCACCGAAGCCCGCCAAGCCCTCAAAGACGGCTTCATCTCCGCCCTCTTCGGCGACGAACTCCTCCTTCTCCCCGACCAACTCCCCAACAAAACCGATTTCCGCTTCCTCACCACCGGACTCACCCGCGAAACCCACTCCATCGGCGTCCCCCTCGGTCACAGCGGACTCCTCACTCGCCTCAACCAAATCATCTCCGACTTCCAGTGCGACTACTTCGGCCAATGCGACGTCGACACCCCCGACCAAACCACTGGCGAAGCCATCACCCCCATCTCCCTAGCCGACTACTTTGCCAAAACCACCCCCGGCTCACGCCTCAAGGACGGCGAAGGCCTCCGCCGCATCCGCCGCCGTGGCAAAATCAAAATCGGCATCCGCGCCGACGCCCCCGGCATCTGCCCCGGCTGCCCCGAACCCGGCATTGAAGTCCAACTCGCCAGCACCATCGCCCAGGACCTCTTCGGAGATCCCGAAAAACTCGAGTTCGTCACCCTCGATCCCTCCCAAAAAATCAAGGCCCTCGAAACCAAAGCCAGCACCATCAACAAACTCTGGCGCTTCACCGGCTCCGCCGGCCTCATCGCCAACGCCAACTGGTTCTACCTCGGCTCCAAAGGCAAACTCCCCGAAAACCTCTGCCCCCCCGAGGCCCACCTCGCCCACGACTTCGTCGGCCTCGACTACTACTGGGGCCTCCCCACCAACCGCCTCCACCAATTCAACCGCCTCGTCGAAGCCGGTGAAGGCCGCTTCCTCAACGCCCCCGTCTGGCCCGAAGGCCTCGGCCACGCCCTCCGCCACTACCACCGCTGGTTCCCCGACCAAGAAATGCTCATCATCGAAAACGGCTGCGTCCCCCTCGCCGACGGCGTCACCCGCCGCGAATACCTCCGCGCCCATCTCAACGAAGTCTCTCAAGCCTGCGCCCAAGGCATCCCCGTCTCCGCCTACCTCTGCTGGTCCCTCACCTCCAACCGCGAGTGGGGCCACCCCTTCAACCACCAGACCGATTTCGGCCTCTACCACATCGCCATGGACACCGACCCCGACCTCAACCGTATTCCCAGCGACGAAGTCGAATACTACAAATCCATCATCAAAAACTCACAACGGTAGGGCGTGGCGGCCCGCCGCGCCGCAAACAACCCTGGACCTTCCCCTCGCTAAAAATCTCAGCCAATCTTGACGTGGTTCAAATTTTGGTTATTTTTGAACCATAAAATCAATCACCATTCACAAGCTCGACGACGAAACAGAAGCCAAACTCCTCGAACGGTCGCATCGGGAAGGTCTCAGCCAAAACCAACTCGTCAAAAAACTCCTCCGCGAAAGCCTCGGTATCGACAACGCGATAGAGAGCCGCAAACGGGATTTCTCAGAATTCTGCGGCCAATGGTCAGAGAACGAATTTCAAGAATTCCAAAACGCTACCGGCACTTTCAATGAAATCGACGACGAGATTTGGGAATGAAAACTCTCGTCCTCGACACCAATGCCTACTCCAACCTCTTCCGGGGAGAACAAAACGTGGCGGACGCCCTCGCTGAAGCAGACCGTGTTTTCCTTCCCGTCACCGTCCTCGCCGAACTTCTCGCAGGCTTCAAAATGGGAAGCCGTGAGAAACAAAACCGCGACCACCTGAATTTATTCCTCTCGAAACCAACCGTGACCCTTCTCACGACAGACGAGAATGTCGCCGAAAGCTACGCCGACCTCGTCAAAAACATGCGCGCTCTCGGTCGCAAAATTCCCACCAACGACCTTTGGATCGCTGCTCACACATTCGCAACCGGAGGGCAACTCCTCACCTTCGACTCTCACTTCGAGAGCGTCCCGGGTCTTCGCCTCTGGCCCAAATGAACATTCGCCAAACTTCCCGATAAAACCTTTGCGCTCTTCGCGTTCTTTGCGGTGAATCAAATTGTGAAAGCGCTTCTGTTCTTCTCTCTCTTCTCCTCACTCGTCCTCGCCGAGAAGAAGCCCAACATCCTCTTCTTCCTCGTCGACGACCTCGGAAAAATGGACCTCGGCATCGAAGGTTCCACTTTCTACGAGACTCCTCGTATCGACCAGCTCGCCCGTGAATCCATGCGCTTCACCAACGGCTACTCCACCAGCCGGGTCTGCTCCCCCTCCCGCGCCTCCATCATGACCGGCCAATATCCCGCCCGCCTCGGCATCACCGATTGGATTGGCGCCAAAACCGGCACCAACTGGAATCGCAACGACAAAGTCCTGCCCGCTAAATACATCCACAACCTCCCTCAAGACCTCACCACCCTCCCCGAAGCCCTCCGCGACGGCGGCTACGCCACCTGGTTCTTCGGCAAATGGCATCTCAATTCCGTCGACGACACCGAAAACTTCCCCGAGCACCACGGCTTCGACCTCAACATCGCTGGCCACCACCGCGGCTCTCCCCCGGGAGGCTTCTTCGCCCCTTTCGAGAACCCCCGCATCAAAACCGATCCCGCTCCCGGCACCAACCTCACCCTCTGGCTCGCCGACCAAACTTCCCAAACCATCGTCGACCACCAGAAAGTCGACCCCGACCAACCCTTCTTCGCCTACCTCTCCTTCTACACCGTCCACAGCCCCATCGAATCCACCAGCGAACTCTGGCAAAAATACCGAACCAAAGCCGCCGCCAACCCTCACCAGGGCGACCGCTTCAAAATCGACCGCACCCTCCCCGTCCGCCAAGTCCAGGACCACCCCGTCTACGCCGGCA
Organism: Verrucomicrobiota bacterium; assembly: GCA_039186735.1. GTDB lineage: Bacteria > Verrucomicrobiota > Verrucomicrobiia > Verrucomicrobiales > Akkermansiaceae > Roseibacillus. The sequence continues at coordinate 8,652 of JBCCZX010000097.1, forward strand.
TGATGGAACTCCTCGACCAAGCCGTCGGCAAAGTCCTCGACACCCTCAACGAACAAGGCCTCGCTGACAACACCATCATCGTCTTCACCGGCGACAATGGCGGCGTCTCCGCCGGCGACGGCAAAGCCACCTCCTGCCTCCCCCTCCGCGGCGGCAAAGGTCGCCAATGGGAAGGCGGCATCCGCGCCCCCTACTACATCCACGTCCCCGGCATCACCAAGCCCAACTCAACCACCGACGCCCTCGCCACCGGCACTGACTTCTTCCCCACCCTTCTCGATCTCGCCAACCTCCCCCTTCTCCCCGACTCCCACCCCGACGGCCTCTCCCTCAAACCCCTCCTCACCAACTCAGGCTCCCTCCCCGACCGACCCCTCTTCTGGCATTACCCCCACTACGGCAACCAAGGCGGCGAACCCTCCTCAATCATCCGCCACGGCGACTGGAAACTCATCCACTACCACGAAGACAATCGCCTCGAACTCTACAACCTCTCAACTGACCTCGGCGAACAAACCAACCTCGCCAGATCAAACCCCGAAAAAGCCCAAACCCTCCTCACCCAGCTCCAAAACCACTTGGAAGAAGTCGCCGCCAATATCCCCCACCCCGACCCCCGCTTCGACCCTGAAAAAAAGAAGAAACAGCTTCAAACTCTCCACACCAAAACCAAAGCCAACCTCGAAAAACAAGCCGCCAACTTCCACAAGCCCGATTACCAGCCTGATAAAACTTGGTGGGGTTCGTTACCCATTGATTAGAACGTCAAAGGACACCGGACCCCTGACCGAGGACGCGGCATCAACTGTGGTTTGATGATTGAACGATCATTACGGATCGAACTCTCGGCGGTTCAGGGTTTCGGTGCTCTGGTCTGTTCGATTTCTTCGAATGACCAGACGCCCGCTGGATTGTGAAACAGATCCTCAGGATCATGGCGAACGTCGGCCACGTGCCCGATCCGAAATTTCGGGCCGTCTGGTGTGAGGCTAAACGTATGCCCTGCGGCAAGCTTTGGCTCTTCGATCATCTGATACACGTTGAAATCGTTGATGAACTTCGCAGCCTCCTGAATCTCGAAGTCACGGGAAATCTGGACCTCAGGAAGGTTGAAATGGTGCATCCCGCAGGAGTAGTAAACATCCTCATCTGCGACCAGCACGATGCAGGCGCAATATGCGTCAAAAAGGTTCTCAGATTCGATGAGTTCAAACCAACGATCCCACTCATGGGCAATTCCGGAATTCTCGTTCTTGATGCCAATTCCGCCGCAATCTCGCAGGAGTGCGGTGAACATCTTCATGCGATCGCGCTGTACAATGAAATCGAGCGGAAAATGGAGGTATGCGACTCCCTTGTGCTGACTGATCGCCTGAAGGGTATCTTCTGAGATCTTGCCTTGGCCTGCACATCGGAACGCTTCTTCCATCTCTGGAGTGTGCGGTTCGTAATCAATCGGAACGTGATCGTTCGCAGATGGGCATGCAAGAATACCACCTGCAAACATAAACTTTCCCTCAGTTCGGACGATGATTTCTTCAAGGAGTTTGCTTCGATCAGCCCAAGGACCGGGAACGCAAAGGATGATTTCAGGTTCCATTCTTTTATCTAACAATTAGTGTCTAGGACCTCGCGAAGCAGGTCTCTCCGCAATGCCCCCTTTTACTTCCCCCCGCTACCTGCGGTCGATTCTAAACAACCTGAAAATCAGCTAAGAAAAAACACTCATCCAAACACCACTCGCAGTCTTCCCCTCCCACCCGTTTTACTCTCCAATACTAACCATGAATCTCATAATTTTCCTCTCCTTCCTCCTCGCCAAACCACCTCACCCCCCAACCATTCCCGACTCCCGCATTGATACCTACCGCACCGTCGGCGACACTGAACTTAAAGTCTGGATCATCGGTGAATCAGATCCCAAAGAGCCCAAACCCGCCATCATCTTTTTCTTCGGCGGTGGCTGGAAGACCGGCACTCCCAAACAGTTCGAACCCCAGGCCCGCCACTTCGCCGAACGCGGCATGCTTTGTCTACTCGCCGATTACCGCGTCGAGACTCGCCAACAAGTCCTCCCCGTCGAATGCGTCAAAGACGCCAAAGCCTGCCTCGCCTGGACCCGCGAAAACGCCCAACAACTCGGCATCATCCCCGACCAAATCGCCTGCGCCGGCGGCTCCGCTGGCGGCCACCTCGCAGGAGCCACTGGAACCCTCCCCGGCCTCGGCTCCGAAGAACGCCCTAACGCCCTCCTCCTTTTCAATCCCGCCCTTCTCTTATCCGACCTCGGGAAATGGAAAATGGGAGACTTCGGCCGCGAGCGTAAACTCGGCATCCCAGCCATCGACCTCTCCCCAGCCCACCACGTCGGCCCCCACACCCCGCCCACCCTCATCCTCCACGGCACTAAGGACAAAATCGTCCCCTTCTTCACCGCCCAAGCCTTTGAAGACGCGATGAAGAAAGCCAAGCGTCCCTGCAAACTCGTCGCCTACGAAGGCCAAGGCCACGGCTTCTTCAATCGCGGCGAGCCTTACCAAAAAACCCTCGCCAAGGCCGACCAATTCCTCACCCAACTCGGCTGGCTCAAACCTGTGACTTCCCAATAGCCCACACAGTTCCGTCTGGACTCCGCTCTTCCCTTTCTCAACTCTTCCCACCCATGGACGACATCAAAATCACCATCCACACCAACAAAGGCGACATCGACATCACTACTTTCCCCGACGACGCCCCCGTCACCGTCGCCTCCTTCCTCCATCTCGCTTCCAGCGGCTTCTACGATGGCCTCACGTTCCACCGCGTAATTCCTAACTTCATGATCCAAGGCGGATGCCCCACTGGCACCGGCACTGGCGGCCCCGGCTACAAGTTCGAGTGCGAATGCAAGCCTAACCGCCGCCACGACAAAGCGGGCATCCTTTCCATGGCCAACGCTGGCCCCAACACCAACGGCTCCCAGTTCTTCATCACCCACCTCCCCACTCCCCACCTCGACGGCAAACACACTGTCTTCGGCGAAACCACCGCCGGACAAGACGTCATCAATTCCATCAAAGGCGGCGACACCATCGAAAAGATCACCATCCACGGCTCCACCGACGACCTCTTCGCCGCTCACCAAGACCGCATCAACGACTGGTCAAAGGCCTAATCAACCTCACGCCAATCCTAACCACGACTTGGCCTCTTCGAGAGTATTGAAGTGGGAGAACTCCCAGTTGGGGATCGTCTTCGAAACGGTCCCCATATAAAACTCTGCCATCGCAATCGCCGCTCGACACTCACCCACAAACGCGGTCTTCATCTTCCCAATCGACTGCGCTCGTCCCGTATCCGTGGCGATGAAATAGACCACATCCTCTTCCTGCATCGGAAATTCCGAATCTGATTCCAGCTTGGAAAAATCCATAATCTGGAACTTCACCGTCAGCGAACGCTCATCATCATAAAAACCTCCAATAAAAGACTGGCGAATCTCAGCTAGAGTCAAAGGCTCACTTGCGATCAAATGCGCACCTTCATTCTCCCACAAAACGTCAATTGGCATTGTTCAGGGTGCATTGACCAAAAACTCCCCCTCCTTGGCAACCGAATTCACGTCCATCAATCACACAACATTTTGACCTGCAAGCCCGATGCAGAAAGAGGTATAATTAAAACCATGAATACGATTGCCAGATCGAACCAACTCGGTCCTTTCTACCTCCTTGTTCTCATGGCTTTAACGCCCAATCTTACCCCCCACCACACCCCACAAAAAAACCAAAACAACCCAAACCGCAAAAATTAGTGGTATAACCAAAAAACGAAACGCGGCAATGACACCCCCACGGGCGA
>JBCCZX010000098.1:0-12314 GCA_039186735.1 Verrucomicrobiota bacterium
AAATTCTTTTCTCCCCTTTTTTAGCCCTTAATAATTTTTGCTGATTCCATGCTGACAAAAATTAAGTATGATGGATATTTACTACATTAATAAAAATTAGCCCTCAACTCTACGCCCATCATTCGTGGTGGGTTGACCGCAACGTGCCGAAAACCTCGCCCCCCAAATGGTCGCCACCGCCGCCACCCTCGACCACGGCACCTCCGAACTCGCACACGCCGGCCTCACCACCACCCCCTCCCTCCGCGTCGCCCCCCCGCGCATCGCCGAAGCCCCCGTCGCCCTCGAATGCACCGAACACCAAACCATTGAAATCGGCACCAACCGCCTCGTCCTCGGCCTCATCCAACACATCTTCACCAAGGACGGCCTCCTCGACCCCGAAACCTTTCACCTCCACCAACCCCACTGGACCCCCATCGGCCGCATGGCCTCCCCCGACTGGTACTGCCAAACCACCAACCTCTTCGAATCCCAGCGCCCAGATTAATTTCTAACCTGTCGGTTGAACGTCAAAGTCCACTCGCCGCTGACTCGAATTACAAACCAACTCTGAAACGGTGGAACACCTCCAAATTACTGAAGACGTCGGAAAACTCAAGCGCTGTCAGCGGTTGAGTGCGACGTCTTGTTGTGCCCGCTTTTGTTATCGGAGGTGCCCTTCGTTCCCGTCCCATTCCAGGACTCGGTGCTGAAGCCTTCCGAAGTCCTTGAGAAGTTTGCCGAGTCGATTGATCCCAGCGACCTCGCAGGGAATCGTAAACTCTGCGATCTCCCGATCAGGAGCGGCTTCACGGTTATTGTGGAAGCGGATCTCAATACCCGAATCACCAGTAGGGCGAATCAGGAAAAAGCGAAAATAGAGGTGATACGCGAACCTCGCCTCGGGATCTTCTGTGCCGATCTCGTAAATATGCTCTTTCGAATCCGTGAATGGAAACTGCATCAATGCATCGCCAAGCACGGGCAGGTCGTCTGCATTCGTGTAATACTCGATTGATGCGTGCTGACGGCCGTTCGACACCTCTACGTGAAGCTCGATGTGATACGGCTCTTCATACGGATGCCGAGTCAGCTTCAGGAGCGGCTTCATTTCTTGGCACAACAGTAAGTGTTGAACAGCGCCCGAAGGGCGTCGGTTCCAACCCCCCTATTTGTCCCCCCATTCTCCCTGTAGTCGATTCTAAACATGAGACGCCATCGTCAAGTTAAATATGTTCAGATGAACATTTTCTCGACGGTTCTTGCCCTCCACGCCAAACTGCCCCATGCGCAAGTCCCTCCTTCTACTTCCCCTCGCCATCCTCGCCTGCTCCGCCCCCTCCCAAACCCCCACCCGCTCCTTCAACCAAACCCTCCTCCAAACCATCAAAACCTTCCCCACCGGCGGCGGCTACTCAGGCACCGACGCCACCAAAAACCTTCTCCCCCTCGCCTCCCAACCCACCCCTGACGGCCTCCTCATCATCCCCACCACAGCCCGCCCCTCCTTCTGCTCCGGCGCCACCTACCTCGCCTTCCTCCAAACCCTCAACACCCTCTCCCCCCTCCAACATCCCCTATCTACCAAACTTGCCGTAGCAACCGACCAACAAGATGGCCACGGCATCTTCGGCCGCTGGAACGCCAACGGCCCCGGCTGCGCCAAACTCATTGCCGACCTCAACCTCGGCACCAACTTCACCAAGCTTGAAAATGCCCAACCCGGCGACTTCCTCAAAATCTGGTGGACCGAACACATCGGCAAACGCGAACGCGGCCACCACGTCGTCTACCTCAGCCACACCCCCACCACCCTCACCTTCTGGTCCAGCAACCAACCCCACGGCTACGGCCAAAAAACCGTCCCCCTCACCAACTGCAAACGCCTCCTCTTCACCCGCATCACAAAACCCCAAAACATCACCAACGCCCTCACCCTCACCCCCACCGACCCCTACCTCGCCTCCATGCTAACAAAGGACCACACCTGGCCCTCCATCCTCAAAAAAACCAAAACCAAAACCAAAACCCAATAACCTCCAGCCACAGCCACAGCCACAAGCATCAAAACAGACTCTGCGCCTCCGCGTCTCCGCGCGAGGCAAAAAAACCACACAAATCCCATCCAACCTCACCCAACCCAAACCTTCAAAAGCCTCACCCCAAAGAGAAAAACTCCGCGCCTCCGCATCACCCTGCCAAGCAAAAACCCCACACCCACCACAACCCAAGCTTCGCGCCTTCGCGTCTTCGCGCGAGACCCAAAAACCAACAAGCAACCCACCCACCCAATCCCAAAATCCCTGTTTGATCTTCCCCCCCATCCAAACAACTCTCCCCCATGCAAAAACGCCGCCTCGGTAAATCCGGCATCGTCGTCTCCGAAATCTGCCTCGGCACCATGACCTTCGGCACCCAAGCCGACAAACAAGAGTCCTTCAAAATCATGGACGCCGCCCTCGAAGCCGGCATCGACTTCTTCGACACCGCCGAAGTCTACCCCGTCCCCCCCACCGCCGAACTCGCCGGCCTCACCGAACAATGGATCGCCGACTGGATGAAAGACCGCCAAGTCCCCCGCGAACAACTCATCATCGCCACCAAAATCGCCGGCGCCGCCCACGGCTGGTTCGTCCCCCCCGTCCGCTACGGCAAAGCCGCCCTCGACCGCATCCACCTCCGCCGCGCCATCGAAGGCTCCCTCAAACGACTCAACACCGACTACATCGACCTCTACCAAATCCACTGGACCGACCACGGCATGCGCCCCGAAGATACCCTCGAAGAACTCGACACCCTCGTCCGCGACGGCAAAGTCCGCATCAACGGCACCTCCAACGAAGACGCCTACGGCCTCATGAAACACCTCTGGTCCTCCGACCTCCACCGCCTCACCCGCTACGACACCATCCAAAACAACTTCTCCTTCAACAACCGCCGCTTCGAAGACGAACTCGCCGAAGTCTGCCGCCGCGAACAAGTCTCCCTCATCCCCTACTCCCCCCTCGCCGGTGGCGTCCTCTCCGGAAAATACAACGACGGCAACCCGCCTGACGGCCGCTTCACCGCCTACCTCAAGGCACCCCCCCGCCAACGCGCCATGGCCGCCCGCTTCGTCAACCCCCGCTCCCTCGAATCCACTCGCCGCTTCTGCAACGTGGCCCAAGAAGCAGGAATCGACCCCGTCACCCTCGCCACCGCATGGTCCAAACAACACGACTTCGTCGCCTCCACCATCATCGGCGCCAGCAACCGCGAACAACTCACACCCATCCTCGCCGCCGCCGGACTCACCATCGACGACGACGTCCTCTCAAAACTCAACGCCATCAGCCAAGACATTCTCTATCCAATGGGCTAACAGTTCCGCAGAATCACGTTCCACCATGTGACCGCATCGCCACATTTTCCCGCTCTCTGGGGTTGGTCATTGTGTCATTTTCTGTTATCAACGAGCCCTCAATGAGCAATCAAGAGACTGGCAACGAACCAGCCCTCGATTTGACCGGCCTCGACTTTGGTCCCTCTTGGGCCAAATCCGATGCACCCGCCCGCGACTACTCAAAAGACGTCGGACCTCGCGACAATCGACCTCCCCGCCGCGGAAAAGGCCCGCGTCGCGATGGTGAACGGCGCCACGACGACCGTCGTAACAACAACAATCGCGACCGCAACGACCGCCGCGACAACCGGCGTCAAGGCGGTGGCGGACGCCGCGAACCTCGTCAGGAAACTCCCGCTCCCGAAGGCTTCACCGCCAGCATCATGCCCGTCGAAGAAGGCCTCGATAACCTCGCCCGCGAAATTCAGGGCGGTGGCCGCTGCTACTCCGTCTTCGACCTCGCCCGCGTCGTTATGGGCGCCCGCGAACGCTTCAATGTCGTCTTCCAAGCTCCCGACCAAACCAAATTCTACCGCTGCAAAGTCGACGGCTCCATCTGGCTCACCAAGTCCGAAGCCCTCCAACAATTCTGGAAAGGCAACCTCGTCAACGAACTCTACGAAGCCATCGAAACCGAAGCCGAAGCACCCACCGGCAACTTTACGTCCGTCGCCAAATGCGGCCTCTCCGGCGAATGGCTCGGCCCCCCCAATTTCCACAGCTACCAATCCGCCGTCGCCCAACTCCACCGCGAACGCTTCAGCCACATCTCCCTCGAGGACTTCAAACGAAAGATCCGCGTCGAATCCGGAGAAGAAGCCGTCAACGCCTGGATCGAAAGCCAAAAAAAACAAGTCCATTACCGCCCCCTCACCACCGACGAAATTCTCGCCAAACGCAAAGCCGCCAGCAAAGAAGCAACCGCAGAACAATCCAAAACGGACGCTCCCGCCGAGACTCCCGCCGCTCAAGATTCCCCAGCCGAACCCGCAACCGCTGAAACCACTTCCCCCGAAGAAGAGCCAACGCCCACCCCCGAATCCGACGCGGCTCCCCAGGAAGAAGCAACCACTGACGACTCCACTTCCAACGAAGCCCCGGAAGCCGCCGCCGAAGAAACCCCCGCTCCTTCCGACGCCGACCTCATCAAGGACCGCAACGACCTCCAGCGCCACTTCGCCGACCACCACTTCAAAAACGTCTTCGCCGAAAGCAACCGCGCTTGGGTTCCCGGCAGCATCGCCGGCAAACTCCTCTCCCCAGGCCTCCTCACTCTCCTCAAGGAAACCGTGGCCGAAGAACGACGCTACCCCGCCAAACTCACCCCCGTCCTCTGCCGCCAACTCTCCGGTCGCCACCTCGCCGTCTTTAAGTGGAAAAAGAAACTCAAAGCCGGCCCCGCACGACCCCATGCCGTTCCCGACGACATCAGCCTCGCCGACCGTCCTAAACAGCTCCTCAACTGGATCGAATCAAACAGCGGCCATAACCTCGAAGCCCTCTGGACCGCCGTCTTCCCCCAAGACGCCTCCGACGAACAAAAGCGCGCCTTCTACCACGACCTCCACTGGCTCCTCAATCAAGGCTACGTGATCCTCCTCGACGATAGCACCGTCCACCTCGCCAAAAGCCGCACCCCCGAAACACCAGCTCCTCCCAAAGAAAAACCGACGGAAGACCCTCAAACCCCACCCGAAAACGAACCTCCAACCAACGAAGAACCCTCACCGCCGGCGGAACCCCCGGCTGAAGCGGACCAATCCATTCCCGTTGGCGCACCGGTCGAAGACAGCACAAATCACTCTGAAACAACGAGTTCAGAAAAGAATTCGCCAACCGGAACAACACCCGAAGCAAGCGAAAATTAATAATTTGGTTTTTTAAAGGACCAAATTACCTTAATTTAACAGCCGTGACTCAAGCGACAACGTCTGGGGGGCTGGCCTTGATCGCGGGACTCGGGGGATCACTCCTCGGTTCCTACGTATTCAATGCACCTTGGTGGGCCTGCTTCATTTACGCTGTGCTCGGTCTTTTGATCGGCCTCCTCGCCGCTTGCTGGGTCTCCCGGATCGCCTACCGCCTTCTCTCAAACCAAGACGAAGACGACCTCAAAGGCATCGCTTCATTCATCGGTAATCTCATCCTCCCATTTGCCGCTGTCATCGCCGTCTCCATCTTCACCGTCGGAAGTTCCGTGATCACCACCCAAAAAATCTGGCCTCTACGCGCCATCGAACCCCGCCCCTTCGATCTCGGCGCCCTCAGACAACTCACCGCTCTACCTGATACCAATACCGATCCGCAACAGCCCGATCCGTCCCCTGAAAAACCCGCCAAAGAAACCGCGGATTCAAAAACAAATACCAGTCTCCAAACTGATCAAATTTCCGACAGGAAGTCTTCAGCGGCGCTCTAACCAAAGTCCCGAAACCCTGTCCCCGCGAACGACCCAACTTTCGCAACCGCTTCGCAAAATCAAGATCTTCAATCGACACCATCCCCTCGTCGAACCCACCAATTTCCTCAAAATCTTGTCGTCGACACCAGAACAACCCGAAAGAGACTCCATGCCAAATCAAATACGGCAAAACCGCACCAATACTGAAAAAGATTCCAAGTGATAACCGCTCAGGATAGGTAAACGTCCCCCCACCGACCAATTTTCTCGTAGCCAATTTCCTCTCGATCAGCTCAAAGGTCCGCTCATGCGGAACACTGTCCGCATCACACGTCACCAAAATCTCTCCCTGCGCCACCGCCGCACCGGCATTCCGAATCTTCGACAAATTCCCCGCATCCTCTCGCACAATCACCGCTCCCGCCTTCCGCGCAATCTCTTCAGTCCCATCCGAACACCGGTTCAAGACCACAATCACTTCCACCCCCTCTTCAACCCTCTTCCCCGCCGCCTCCACCGCTGCCAAACAGCCCGGCAAAAAACGCTCCTCGTCGCGCGCAGGAATAATCACAGAAAACTTCGCCACGCCCGAAACTACCCCAATTCCGCGAATTCGCACGCAGTCAACAATCCGGGGTGAAGATTTCCCCCCATCGAGTATCTAAATCCCTGTGCCCCTGACTCTTGACGGACGATTCTTCGCGGTAAATGGCCACCGCACCTTCCTTCGTGCCGTCACCTACGGCCCTTTCCCCCCCGATCAAACCCCAAATCCGAAAACCGAACTCCCCCGCATCAAAAACGCCGGCTTCAACGCCATCCGCACCTACACCCTTCCCTCCCCCGAATTCCTCGACCAACTCGCCGAACACGACCTCCTCCTCCTCACCTCACCTACCTGGGGCTCCGACACTCTCTTCACCGAAGAACCCCACACCCTCACCTCCCTCCACTCCACCCTCCGCGACTTCCTTTCAAACCACGCCTCCCATCCCGCCCTCGGAGCCCTTCTCATCGCCAATGAAATCCGCCCCGACCTCGTCCGCTTCCTCGGCCCCCTCCAAGTCCGTAAGACCCTCGAAGACCTCCTCTCCTTCACCCGCCAACTCGCACCCGACCTCCCCCTCGGCTACGCCAACTTCCCCACCACCGAATACCTTGAACTCCGCAACGCCGACTTCACCGCCTTCAACGTCTTCCTCGAAGACCCCACCCAACTCAAAAACTACCTCCAACGCCTCCACAACATCGCCGGCGACCGCCCTATCCTCATTTCCGAATTCGGACTCAACACCTTCGACCGCCAAAACAACTGTCCCTCCCCCGTATTAGAAAAACAACAAAGCGAACTCCTCCCCGCTGCCCTCGAAACCGCCCACCACCTCGGCTGCGCCGGCCTCACCGTCTACTCCTGGTCCGACCTCTGGTTCAACAACCACCGCTCCATCGACGACTGGGCCTTCGGCCTCACTCGCGCCGACGGCTCTTCGAAACCCGCTCTCGCCCCCCTCTCCCAAATCCCCACCCCTCTCGCCGCCGAAGAAGAACAACCCGAAAAAATTTCCATCGCCATCTGCACCCGCAACGGCGGCGAACGCCTCCGAAACAATCTTCCCTTCTTTGAACAAATCGAAGACCCCAACTTCGAAATCCTCATCATCGACGACGGCTCCACTGACAATACGAAAGATATCGTAGCAAACGTCATCTCCCACTCCAACACGACCCTCCGCTACCAAAAACAAGACCCCTCCGGCCTCTCCGCTGCCCGCAACCACGCCGCCCGCGTCGCGTCCGGCTCGATTCTCGCCTACATCGACGACGATGCCCGACCCCACCCCCTCTGGCTCAAATACTTGCGTCAAGCCTACCGCGACAACCCAAATGCTGCCGCTGCCGGCGGACCCAACCTCCCACCCCAACCTGCCACACGCCAAAACGCCGTCGTCACCGCCTGCCCGGGCAACGCCTCCCACATCCTTCTCACCGACACCACTGCCGAACACATTCCCGGCTGCAACTTCTCCATCAAACGCCAGACTCTGCTCAACCTCGGCGGATTCGATACCCAGTTCTTCGCTGCCGGCGACGACGTAGACCTCTGCTGGCGACTCTTGGAAGCCGGCCACCAAATCGCTTTCCACCCCTGTGCCGTCGTCTCCCACGACCGTCGCCCCACCATCCGCAAATTCCTCAAGCAACAATCCGGCTACGGCCACGCCGAAGCCCTCCTCTACCACAAACACCCCGAACACTTCGGCAACGATGGCATCGCTTGGGACGGCTTCATCTACACCGGCGGCCCCCTGTCTCCCCACCACCCCTTCCAAATCGACCACGGACCCCTCGGCGAAAACCCCTTCCAAATGCTCTACCTCCAAACCCTCCCCCAGCGCCCCCTCCCTGCCGAATACAACAACCCCTTCAACCGATGGCTCGTCAAACTGACCACCAAACTCGCCAACTACTGCCGTCGTAGTAGTCGACGCAGCTACGGCGGCCCCACCGCCAAACCCGCAAAATCCCCTCCCGAAAACATCTACACCTTCAAATCCTGCCAAAAATCCTTTCCCACTCAACACTCCAACCCCCGCCAACTCGTCCTCACCACCCTCCAATCTCACGGCTGGAATATCGCCCCCAACCCCGCCGAGGCCGACCTCATCAACCCCCCCCTCTCCCTCATCCTTGCCGAATCCACTGGAAAAGATGGCTCCCTCCTCCACGTCCGCGTCGACCACAGCACCCGCGACGACCCCGAAGTCTTCCGACAAATCAAATCCATCCTCAACAGCCCAACCTGATTTGTAGCTCCTTTTTCATTTTCCTGATTTTTCTTTTTTCGTTTCTCTCCCGCCATGCTTCGCACCGCCGACTTCTCCTACCACCTCCCCCCGGAACTCATCGCCTCCCAACCCCTGCCCGATCGCACCGCCTCCCGCATGATGGTCATCCATCGCCACTCCGGACTCATCGAACACAAATCCTTCACCGACTTCCCCTCCTACCTCACCCCCGACGACCTCCTCATCCTCAACGACACCAAAGTCGTCCCCGCCCGCTTCTTCTCCAACGACCACTCCATCGAACTCCTCCGCCTCGAAGAACTCTCCCCCACCCGCTGGCGCTCCATGGTCCGCCCTGGAAAAAAAATGAAACCCGGACGCACCGTCCAACTCGGCTCCTCTACGGGAACTGTCGTAGAAATCGACCCCGACGGCAACCGCCTCATCGACTGGAACACTCCCCCCGACCCCGCCCTCGGCGCCCTCGCCCTCCCCCACTACATGGAACGCGACCCCGACAAACAAGACGAAACCCGCTACCAAACCTCCTTCGCTCGCGAAGAAGGAGCCATCGCCGCCCCCACCGCCGGCCTCCACTTCACCCCCGATATCCTCGCCCAACTCAACCACACCTTCCTCACCCTCCACGTTGGCATCGGCACCTTCCGCCCCGTCAAATCCGAACTCGTCGCCGACCACCCCATGCACTCCGAGAACTTCCATCTCTCCCCCCAAACCGCCTCCAAAATCCAACAATCCCCCGGCCGCACCATCGCCGTCGGCACCACCGTCACTCGCGTCCTCGAACATCTCGCCACCACCCAGCCCGACTACCCCCAACCCGCCTCCGGCTCCACCGACATCTTCATCTACCCCCCCTACCAGTTCCGCGCCGTCGACGCCCTCCTCACAAACTTCCACCTACCCGAATCCACCCTCATCATGCTCGTCTCTGCCCTCGCCTCCAAAGACCTCATCCTCCACGCCTACCAACAAGCCGTCACCAAACAATACCGCTTCTACTCCTACGGCGACTGCATGCTCATCCTCTAGCCGCCATATTCACCCTCACCCACCTCACCCGTATCCTCAAACCGCACCTCCCCCTTCACAACGACTCCCTCCTCGAATTTCACCACGCCCTCCACCTCAATCGTCTCTGCCCCCACCAACGACGGCACCGCCCCCAACCGCTCCATCGCATCTACCAACTTATACTCCGACGACAACTTCACCACCGGCGGCACCCCGTTTCTAACAGCAACCAAACCCACACTCCCGTCCTCTCGCTTCTCATAAGCATCCGAACGCAACGCAAACAAATCCGACGTCGTCTTCACCGGCGCAAAACGCGACCGCGGCACCTCCACCGCGACCGCCCCCTCAAAACACTCAATCGCCGCCCCCATCGCCGTCTCCAATTGCCACACCCTCGGCGACGACTGGTCCCGCGGATCCACCGTCTTCGCATTCTGAATCACCGGCAGCGGCAACACCCCCCCCGACGCCTCCAACTCCGCCTTCAAGGCCTCCAGATTCAACCACAAGTTATTCGTATTAAAAAACCGGTGCCGCCCCACATCCTGAAAACTCTCCAAATCCTCCTCCGGACACTGCGCCACCTCCCGCAGCACCAAGCGCCCATCCTCCTTCCGCACCGCCAAATGCCCGCCCTTCTTATCCGCCTCCGTCCGCCGTGTCACCTCCATTGCAAACGGCGCCCCGCTCCCCGCAAACCAATTCAACAATCCTGCATCCAATGTCGCCCCCAGATTATCACTGTTCGAAACAAACGCATACTTCACCCCACTCTCTAACAACTTCTCCAACCACCCGCTCCCCACCAGCGCCGGATACAAATCCCCATGCCCCGGCGGACACCACTCGTTCTCTTCATTCGCCTCCCAAACTACGGGGCTCATCGTAGCCGCATCAATCTTCGGCACCTTGTTCTGCAACATCTCCACCCCCTCACCCTCCAAAGGACCACCCGCCAACGCCGCCAAGGTATCCTCACTCGTCGAAAACGAATTCATCAGCAAAAACCGAACCCGCGCCCCCGTCACCTCTCGCAACCTCACCACCTGCTCCACAATCAAATCCAAAAACGTCTCCCCCCCCTTCACCTTCAACAGACTCTTCGCCTTCTGCAAACCCATCCCCGTCCCCAAACCCCCGTTCAACTTCACCACCACCGTCTCCGCCAACCGCGCCGCCTCCCACTCACCCTTCCCCTCCACCACATCCCCATAACTCGGCACCTCCCCCGCCGGCTCCAAGCTCTCTTCCCCCATCATCCCCTTCTTCCCACTCACCAACAACGCATACCCCCGCTCAAACGCCCCAATCGCCGCCTCCCCCAAACCCGCTCCCACCATCTTCTCCCGAAAGAGTCCAAATTCGCTCATCGGGAACAAGCACCTACCAGCCCTCCCCTCGCAATCAAGCCCCGACTCCCTCCAAGACCTTGATCACCTCAAAACACCCCTTCACCTCATGCACCCGAAAGATGCTCCCACCCCTCCGCAAACCCGCCGCCACACACGCCATCGTCCCCGCATCCCTCTCGGACGCCTCCTCAATCCCCAACACCTCCCCCACAAAACCCTTTCGTCCCACCGGCAACAAAATCGGACGCGCAAAATTCATCAACCGATCCAACGCGCGAAACACCTCCAGATCATCCTCCACCCCCTTCGCAAAACCCAAGCCCGGATCCAACACCACCTGCTCATCCGACAACCCCGCCTCCCGACACCGCACAATCCGCTCCGCAAAAAAGTCCTCCATCGACCGACCCAAATCCGCCCAACTCACATGACGATGATCCACCTTCGGCTCCCCCACCGTATGCATCACCAACAACGCCCCTCCCCACTGCGCACACAACTCCGCATTCCGAGCACTCGTCAACCCACTCATATCGTTCACCAACTCATACCCCATCTCCAACACCCCCTCCACAACCTCCGACCTCCACGTGTTCGCTGACAACACCGGCGGCCAAACCTGCTCCCCATCCCGCGGCTCCGCCCGCTCCACCACCTCCCCCCAACGCTCCGCGAAACTCGCAAAACGCTCCAGCTCCTCATCCACCGAAATCGCCTCTCGATTCGTCCGCGCACTCTCCGCCCCCACATCCAAAAAATCCGCCCCCTCCCCAATCATCGCCACCGCCCGCTCCACCGCCCAACCCGCATCCACCCGACCATCACCCGAAAACGAATCCTCGTTAATATTCAAAATCCCCATCACACACCCACGCCGCGGCCACTCAATCACCCGACCTCTCATCCTCAAAATCACGGGCTCACTTCGCATACTCCCACCAAACATTCCACGAGAACTCACAAAGCAACACCACTAAAACAAACTCTCCTTCTTACTCTTCGTAATATGTGGAGGTCGCAAATAAAGGGGCTCCAAAGCCCCACCCTCCAACCCAGTCCGCTCCTCACACCCCCTCCCAAGATAAGCTCGCCCCAACTCCCGCGCCTCTCCCCTCACCCGCCGAATCATCCGCCCCAACTCCTCCCCAACCGGAAATCGCCCCGCTTCATCAAACGAAACCAACTCCTCACCCCGCTCTTTCGCCGCCCACAACTCACCCTCCAACTCACCCTCCGCCAACATCCGCACCTCCCCCAACAAACGCCCTCCCAACATCTCCTGCAGCGCAAAACTTCCCCGCCGCGCATCCCCCACCACCACAAAACGCTCCCCCATCCCTGCAATCCCCTCAAAAGAACTCAACCCCACCACC
>JBCCZX010000099.1:0-12310 GCA_039186735.1 Verrucomicrobiota bacterium
CCCATCCCCCACTTCCGCTCCGGAGACCAACCCACCCCCCTCCGCCACATCGGCCTCTACGGCTACCGCGCCGACTTCCTCCAACAATTCATCAACTGGCCTCCCGCTCCTCTCGAAGTCGCTGAGTCCCTCGAACAACTTCGCGCCCTCCACCACCGCGCACGCATCCGCGTCATCCTGACAGAACATGAAGCCATCGGCCTCGACAGCCCCGACCAAGTGGCACTAATCGAGAAGCTTCTCTCCGAACTCCACCAAACAACCACTCACTAACCCTTCGTGAAATACATCTTCATCACCGGCGGCGTCGTTTCCTCTCTCGGAAAAGGCCTCGCCGCCGCCTCCATCGGCACCCTCCTCGAACACCGGGGGCACAAAGTGATGATCCAAAAATTCGACCCCTACCTCAACGTCGACCCCGGCACCATGTCCCCCTTTCAACACGGCGAAGTCTACGTCCTCAACGACGGCGCCGAAACCGACCTCGACCTCGGCCACTACGAACGCTTCACCTCCGGCAAACTCTCCCGCCTCAACTCCCTCTCCTCCGGACAAGTCTTCGAAACCGTCATCCGCAACGAACGCGAAGGCAAATACCTCGGCAAAACCGTCCAATACATCCCCCACGTCACCGACGAAATCCAAAACCGCCTCTTCACCGTCACCAAGGAAAACCCCGACATCGAAATCCTCATCACCGAAATCGGCGGCACCGTCGGCGACATCGAAGGCACCCTCTTCCTCGAAGCCCTCCGCCAATTCGCCCTCGCCGTCGGACGCGAAAACGTCTGCTTCATCCACGTCACCCTCCTCCCCCTCATCCGCGCCGCAGGCGAAATCAAAACCAAACCCACCCAACAATCCGTCGCCAAACTCCGCGAAATCGGGATCCAACCCGAAATCATCGTCTGCCGCACCGAACACGACCTCGACGAAGACAACCGCCGCAAAATCGCCATGTTCTGCAACGTCGAAAAAAAGAACGTCGTCGCCTTCCGCGACGTCGAAAACACCATCTACCAATGCCCCCTCGACCTCCGCCGCGACAAAGTCGACCGCCTCGTCGTCGACCGCCTCGGCATGTCCGATTCTCCACCCCCGAACCTCGACGACTGGGAAGACTTCGTCGACCGCATCGTCCACCCCGACCACTCCGTCGACATCGCCGTCGTCGGCAAATACATCGAACTCCAGGACGCCTACAAATCCATCTACGAATCCCTCACCCACGCCGGTGCCGCCCATCGCACCCGCATCAACACCATCCGCGTCGACGCCGAAGCCATCGAAGAACACGGCGTCGAAAAAGTCATCGGCAAAGTCGACGGCATCCTCATCCCCGGCGGCTTTGGCGACCGCGGCATCGAAGGCAAAATCCTCGCCGCCCAGCACGCCCGCCAACAAAACATCCCCTACTTCGGCATCTGCCTCGGCATGCAAATCGCCACCATCGAATTTGCCCGCAACGTCTGCAAAATCGAAGGCGCAAACTCCACCGAATTCGACAAAGAAGCCACTCACCCCGTTATCTGCCTCCAAGAAGAACAAAAAGGCGTCCGCGACATGGGCGCCTCCATGCGTCTCGGCTCCCAAAAATCCATCCTCTTCGCCGGCACCCGCTCCTCCGACCTCTACGACGGCGCCACCGAAATCTTCGAACGCCACCGCCACCGCTACGAATTCAACTCCGACTACCAAGACCAACTCCAAGACTGCGGCCTCGTCCTCGCCTCCGTCTCCGCCAACGAAGGCCTCGTCGAAATCATCGAACTCCCCTCCCACCCCTTCTTCGTCGCCGCCCAATTCCACCCCGAATTCCAATCCAAGCCCAACCACCCCCACCCCCTCTTCTCCGGATTCGTCGCCGCCTCCCTCGCCAACAAATCCCAACCCTAACCCCAACAAACTCCCAACCCGCCCGTTTTTCGTTTTTCCCCTCTTCTCTCCTCGTTGTTCTCAAACCAATGCTCCCCATCATCCTCGGCCTCGACGGCCCCGAACTCACCTCCGCTGACCGCCACCGCATCTCAGCTCACCAGCCCGCCGGCTACATCCTCTTCTCGCGCAACATCATCTCCGCCCAACAAACCCGCCAACTCACCGACCAACTCCGCGAGCTCTCCGACCACCCCCCCCGCATCGCCATCGACAACGAGGGCGGTCGCGTCTGGCGCACCTCCACCCTCGGCCCCACCCCTCCCGATGCCGCCACCTTCGCCACCAAGGCCGACTACAAACAAGCCGCCCAATTTGGAGCCCTCGCCGGCCGCCACCTCGAAATGCTTGGCATCAACCTCAACTTCGCCCCCGTCCTCGACATCGACCACCAGCCCAAAGACGCCAACGCCCTCCGCGGACGCTGCTGGGGCCACGACTCCCAAACCATCATCGACAACGCCGGCAACTTCAACCGCTGGCTCCGCAAAAACGGCGTCCTCTCCTGCGGCAAACACTTCCCCGCCGGCGGCCGTGCCCGCCTCGACCCCCACCACGAACTCCCCGTCGTCGAGGCCAACCTCGAACAACTCCTCGCCGACGACCTCCTCCCCTACACTGCCCTCGGCCCCGAACTCGATGGCATTATGACCGCCCACATCCGCTACCCCGCCATCGACCCCGAAATGCCCTCCTCCCTCTCCCGCCGCCTCATCACTGAACTCCTCCGCGACCAACTCGGCTACCCGGGCCTCATCTTCACCGACGACCTCGACATGGGCGCCATCACCAAACACTACGGCCGTGGCCCCGACTTCGAACTCGCCTGGCTCGCCGGCAACGACCTCCCCCTCCTCTGCCACGAACTCACCACCACCCAATCCGCCTCGAACGCCTTCCAACAACTTCCCCAACCCATCCGCTTCGACATCGAAGACCGCCTCGAGCGCACCCTCAAAACACTCAAACCACCCCCACCCTACTCCTCTTCGTCATTCCAAAAAAACAACGAAGACCTCCGCAAACTCACCCACGACATCACCGGCCAAGACTCCTTCCAATCCACCTCACCCACCCAATCTCCCGTCGAAGACTACTAGCCCAGCCCGAACCACCAAACCCACACCGCCGTCTCCGGCACCCACCCCTCCGACACCGCATAAACCCTGACCGTCGCAAACAAATTATTGAACGCATGCATCGCGATCGGAATCCACAAACTTCCCGTCAACTCCCGCGCCCAACCAAACATCAAACCCAAAAAGAACAGCATCACAAACGCCGTCGGATCCTCATACTGCAGATGAATCACCGCAAAAAAACCGGCCGTTAACAAAATCGCTCCCCAACGCCCCAAAAAACTTTGCTTCAAACCCTCGTGCAACAACCCGCGAAAGAAAAACTCCTCAAACAAAGGAGCCCCCACCACTACCCCCAAAAACAAAAGCACAAGAAAATCCGTCCCCTGAATCATCTCTAACATAAAGGGCTCGACCTCCTCGCTCTGCCGAAACGGACTCAGTGCCAAACCAATCACAATCAACCCCACAAACGTCGCCACAATCGAAACCGGCCACGCCCACCAGACCGGCCACCGCAATCCCAAACCCCGCGCAAACGTCGTTCCCTTGAGCTTCACAATCGCCAGAATCAGCGCACACCCCACCAACGCCCCCACAAACGTCATCACCCCCACCGCATCCCCATCCTTCGGCAAAGCTTCCATCGCCGCACTCAAATCCTCCGGTTTCCCACCATGCCCAATCACCACATAAAATCCCCCCACCACCCCCTGCGCCCCGGACCAAAAGACAAAGACCAGAAACCCCCACAACAATGCCCAACCCGCACCCCAGGGCTTCACCTCATCCGTCGGCAACGGAGGCGGCTGAACAGGCTCGGGCGGCTGATACGGATCTTCCTCCACTCGACGGACCTTTGCCACACCAGCGCCCTTCTGTCGCCAGAAAAGAACGCTTTCCGAATTAAAGCGGGGAAATATTTGGCACAAATACTGCTTTAGGCTCGCCTTTTTTCTCAAACCCGTCAGTTTCAACGAGTCCATGGCGGGTCCAGCCCTAACTCAGAACCTCTCCCAGTCCCAGACTCTCGCGCCTCAAATGCGCCAGAGCCTCGAGATTCTGCAGGCCAATACCCTCGAACTCACGCAACTCCTGCGCCAACATCTCGAGATCAACCCCACCCTCGAAGACATCACCGAAACCCCCTCCCTCGAAGACCTCGAATTCGATACCCCCAACGAAGACAACTTCGACGACCACTACGACACCTACGAAGACGACCTTCGCGACCTCGCCATCATGGAAAGCCGCGCCCTCGGCTCCAACCCCGATTCCGAAGAACGCCGCGAACACCTCTACAACTCCCTCGTCGCCCCCGAAACCCTCGCCAGCCACCTTTCCGACCAAGTCGAAGAATCCGCCCTCGGCGAAAGACTCCGCCTCGCTTGCCTCGCCCTCATTGGCAATCTCGACGAACGCGGCTTCTTCGCCGAACACCCCGACCGCCTCGGAGCCAAACTCGAAATCCCCCGCGAACTCATCGACGAAGCCCTCGCCATCCTCCACACCTTCGAACCTCCCGGCATTGCCGCCCTCGATCTCCGCGACTCCCTGCTCCTCCAACTCGAACGCCTCGGCCTCGCCGACTCCCTCGAACACAAAATCGTCTCCGCCCACCTCGACGAACTCGCCCGTAAACACTACCCCCAAATCGCTCGCACCCTCAAAGTCCCCGTCGAACAAATTGCCACCGCCGCCGAACACATCGCCGCCCTCGACCCCTCGCCAGGTGCTGCCTACGATGCTTCCCGTAACCCAGTCATCTCACCTGACGTCCGCATCATTCGCGACGAAGACAACCAGTGGTTCGCCCAATCAACCAACGAAAACCTCCCCCGCCTCAAAATCTCCGACACCTACAAAGATCTCCTCGCCTCCTCCAAGGATCGCAAAACCCGCTCCTACCTCCGCGACCAAATTCGCGATGGCCGCGTCCTCATCCGCGCCCTCGACCAACGCCAGGACACCATCCTCGCCATCGCTACCGAAATCATCAAACACCAGCCCGACTTCCTCACCCAAGGTCAACGCCACCTCCGCCCCCTCACCATGAATGACGTCGCCGACGCCATCGGCGTCCACCCCACCACCGTCTCCCGGGCCGTCGCCGGAAAATACGCCGAGACCCCCCACGGCATCATCGAAATGCGCCGCTTCTTCGCCACCGGCTACCAAACCGCCTCCGGCACCGACGTCTCCAATGCCGGCGTCCGCCAAGCCATCCAAGACATCATCGCCGAAGAAAATCCCCAAAAACCTCTCTCCGACTCCGCCATCGAAAAAGCCCTCAAAGGTCAAGGCATCAAAGTCGCCCGCCGCACCGTCGCCAAATACCGCGAACAACTCAACATTCTCCCCTCCCACCTCCGCAAATCCTACAAATAGTTTTGGATTCCGGAACCTTTGAGGGAAACCCGATGTCCCCAAACAAAAAACATCGCAAGCCTCCCCCTTGACCGCTTCCACAAACCTTCTAAAGACGATTAATGGCAATAATCATCAGGATTCTCTGGGCCTCCGCCTGCTTCCTTCCCTCACTCCACGCCGCAGCCCTCTCTCCAGGCAACCTCCTCGTGAGCAGCAATGAGATTCTCTACGAGATGAGTCCTGACGGCTCCATCATTCAGTCTTTTGCCATTCCATACGGTTCAGGGTTACACCCAGTTACCGAGTCTGCTCGTGATATCGCGATGGGTCGCGATGGCCGCGTTCATGTCTACAACGGCACCTTTGACCCCTACCTTTCCACCCTCAACCCGATCACCGGAACTTGGGAACACCGGTCCATTCCCGGTTGGACAACCGTCAACAACGGAAGCTACGGTGGCATCGATATTCTCGGTGATCAGGTCTTCCTGACCAACATGAAAACCTTCGGCGAAGTCGAAGACCAAAGAAGTGGCTTGGTTCGCTTCAACCTCCTCACCGGACAAATCACCTTCTTCGCAGAAACCATCGAACCCATCGACCTGACTCTCGGCTACGATGGCTTGTTGTATGCCCTCTTTCCGGGAGGAAGCCCCGAAGGAAGCTTCATCGATGTCTTCGATCCCATGACCCTCCAGCCACTGCGAACCATCAGTCTCGCCGACACCTTCGGTCATACTGGCCACCGTTCCATTGCCGCTGATGCCAACGGAAATGTCTACGTCGCCGACTGGGATGGCGACGTGCAAATAATCGACTCCTCCGGCAACCTCATCGACACCCTCCCAACGCTTGCGAGCCACAATGACATTGCCCTATCCACCGACGGTTCCCTCGCACTCAGCACCCGTTTCAATGGAATCTACACCACCGACACCAATTTCTCGAACCCCGCTCCCATCAGCACTCTCGAGAACGCCTTTGTCGCATACATCGTTCCCGAACCTGCCGCACCGAGCCTCCTCGGCTTAGCAATCCTCTCAATTCTCAGCAAACGAAGTCGCCCATAGATCCGTTCCTCACATCAACTCCTCCAACAAATCCCCCATCCCACTCACCACCGTCGTCGGATTCTCCACAAGCCCGGCAGCCAACAGCGCATTGTCCGCCAACTGCTTCGCCACCTTCTCCGCCAACTCCGGCTTCTCACCCTGCAGACTAGCCAACTTCTTGACCAGCGAATGCCGGGGATTCACCTCCAAACGAGCCTTCACCGCTGGCGCATCCTCCCCCATCGCCTTCATCATCGCCCGCATATGGGCGTTCGGAGCGTCCTTTGGCGTCAAAGCCACCACCGGATGACTCACCAAGCGCTGCCCGGCATCCACCCGATCCACCTTGCCCTCCAACTTCGAAGTCATCCAATCAACGAGCCCCTTTGTCGCCTCCTCACTCAAAGCCTCCCCATCCTCCACCACATCTTCCAACTCAATCTCAGCCCGATCAGCCGAAACCAACTTCTTCTCCTTCCACTGCCCCAAGGTCTCTAACACATAATCATCCACCGACTCATTGAAGAAACACACCTCTAACCCCCGCTTTTTGAACGCCTCCAAATACGGACCGGTCTCAATCGCCTGCCGCGTCGGCGCCACCAAATAATAAATCTCCTCCTGACCCTCCTTCATTCGATCCACATACTCCGCAAACGAAGTCGTCACCCCCGCCTCCGTCATCGAACTCTCAAAGCGCAACAAGCCTGCCAACGCCTCCTGATGCTCGAAGCTCTGCACCGCCCCTTCCTTCAAAAACCGCCCGAACCGCTTGTAAAACTCCCCATACTTCTCTGCATCATCCTTTGCTTCTTTCTCGAGGAACTTCAGGAACCGCTTCGTCATCACCTCCCCCAACTTCTTCACCAGCGCACTGTCCTGCATCGACTCCCGTGAAATATTCAGCGGCAAATCCTCCGAATCGATCACCCCCTTCACAAACCGCATCCACTCCGGCAACAAATTGTCCGGCGCCGAATCAATCAGCACCTTCTTGCAATACAAACTCACCCCCGGAGGCGTCTGCCCCATCCCCATCCGCTCCATATTATCGTCCGGAACAAACAAAATCGAATGAATCATCAACGGCGCATCTGCCGTAAAGTGAAACGTGTAACGCGGGTCCTGATAATCGTGGCCCACAAATTTGTAGAACGATTTGTAATCGTCCTCGGAGACCTCGCTCTTCGACTTCAACCAAATCGCCTCCACCGTATTCACCCGCTCCCCGTTCAGGTTCACCGGGAACCCCACGAAATTCGAATACCGCTCGATCACCCCCTTGATCCGACTCTCCGTCGCAAACTCCGCAAACTCCTCCTTCAAATAAACAACCACCTTCGCGCCCCGCCGCTGCCCCTCTACCTCCTCCACGGCATATCCCGTCGCCCCGTCACTCTCCCACCGCAAATGCTCCCCATCCTCCCGCCACGAATGCGTGAACACCTCCACCTTGTCCGCCACCATAAACGACGAATAAAATCCCACCCCAAACTGACCAATCACATCCGCCGCTCCCCCTGCCTCCTTCGCTGCCTCCAAAAACGCCTTCGTCCCCGACCGCGCAATCGTCCCCAAATTCTCCACCAACTCCTCCCGCGTCAGTCCAATCCCGTAATCCGAGAACGTAATCGTCTTCGCCGCATCATCCGTCGCAATATGAATCTCCAGCGGCAACTCCGCATCAAACACCGCCTCCCCCTTCAGCTGCTGCAACCGCATCTTCTCCAACGCATCCGACGCATTCGAAATCAGCTCCCGCACAAAAATCTCCTTATCCGTATACAGCGAATGGATCACAATATCCAAAAGCTGCCGCACCTCCGCCTGAAACTCGTGTTGCTGAACTTCACTCATAATTTGGGGCGCGAAAAATATCTCCCCACCTCACCCTGTCAACCCCCCTCGGTAGGGTCGTTTTGACAAAACGACCGCCCCCAACCCAACCAGCCAAAACCGCAAGAAAAAGCGACCTCCCCCCTGAAGTGCGGTGAGAATCATCGCTCTGGACTCAACCTCGAGACAGCCCACAACCCCACACCAACCTCTCCCTCTCCCTCTCCATCTCCCCCCTCAGCCATCACTCAAACCGCGCACTCCACTCCTCTCCGCATCGCCTTGACCCAACTATCCATTCTGCTATCAAAAACCATGGAAGCGCAAATATGGGTATTTTTGCTCGCGGTCCCTGCCACCCTCGCCGCTCAGACGCTCGATATCGAAAAAGTCGGCGACTCCCACCAGCTGTCTTGGCACCGGACATTCCCCCCCAACACCGGCGTCGAAACGACCCTCCAATTCCGCCTTCTCTCCGGCACTGACCTTTCTGAACTCCAGGAGGACACCACCTACACCGTCCCCGAAGCCTCGGGTGACGGCCTCATGACTCACCTCGTCCCCACCACTGACCAACGCTTTTTCCAACTTCAGTCCACCTCGCTCTATTCCCACCGCGCCACGAAATCCTCTCAGCCGGCCAGCCATGACCGACAATTTGAAAACGCCCTCGCTACCCAACTCAAGTCCTCCTTCGCGAAATTCCGCGCTGAGGCCGACTCAAAAAAAGGCCTCGCCCAAATCTCCTTCGACCCCACTCAAGCCACCTTCTTCACCGAATTCACTACCCCCCCCGACCAACGCCCCCCCAACCCCGCCGATCCTCGCATGTGGGATTTTTCTCTCGATTCCGCCGAACTCGCCCTCTTCCAACAAAACGGCTTCGTCGTCACTCCCCGCCTCGCAGAACCAACCCCCGTCGACATGTATTACAAACTCTGGACCGACGACCTCCCCGTCTTCATCACCGCCGACTCCATCCTCGATGCCTGGCACCGCTCGTTCTCGAATATTCTCGAAGAACTAGAGGAACTCACCCTCTACGCAAAACTCCGGCACCTCATTGCCCATACCACCTCTTCAACTCCCTCCGCTGACCCGAGCAATTTCCCTCCCACTCCCCCCTCCACCATAGCTACTGGCGGACTCCACTCTCAACTCGTTAACGACTACTGGAACGAAAGCCTTACCCTCCAACAAAAACCTCGCGAACAACTTCAAGAAGCAGTCGAAGATTGTGAACTCTATCTCAATGTCGCTGCCGGCCTCCTCATCGGCACCAATCTTCAACCAGTCCGCGCCAGCAGCTCTCTCACTAGCGAATGGTACTCCAGCGCTTTCGCATCCACAGAGATCGAAAAATCCAATCTCTATGGCTCCGGAGTCACTCGCCTCCTCGACATGACTCTCCTGAAAGTACGAGGCCACTACACGAATTCCGCCGTTCTCGAAGCCTACTTCCAAGGCTTCACTTGGCTCGCGATCGCCGGGTTTCGCATGGGTGGGGGAGAGGGAGTTGCCGCTTGGGACAGCGAACGCGAGTTACGGGCCTCTGCTCTCCTCGCTCTCGCCATTCGCGATAGTGGCCTCCTCGACGAATGGGAAGAGCTCGAGAACACCCTCGAGTCGTTCTTTGGCCAAGCCGACGCCATGACCGTCCGCGAAATGGTCGCCCTCCTCGAAACCCTCCAACTCGACTCATCCCTCGCTCTCGCAACCCAAGCCAATATCACTCTTCTCCAACAACAAATCCTCGCTTCTACTTTCGGAATCCGGGAAATCCCCGCCGGCACCCCTCTCGAAGCATGCTCACCCCCTGCATTTTCAGAGCCCCGCTACTTCAGTCTCTTTGCCCAACGTTGGTCTCCGGGCTCCTGGTGCCTCTCTAAGGGTCTCTTCCCCTTCGTTCGCGAAAACGACACTCTCCTCTACCGTCGCATGCCCTCCTCCCTCGACATCGCCTACTCGGCACTCGGCAACTGCGCTGTCCTTCCCGTCCTCGCTGATCGCATGGAAGACAACTCCGGCGTCCCCTTCCGCGACGGTTTCGACTTCCACCACAACCTCAAAGCAGCTCATTCCGTTATCGAAGCGCAAGCCACCGAGTTCTGGCAAGACCACCCCTACAACCAATGGCTCCATGCCCTCCGCGCCCTCTCCCAGCCAGTCTCCAGTAACCTCTCGGAGACCTTCCAGACCCACGCTTGGCAACTCCGCCTCGCCAACGCCCAACTCGGCTCCTGGACCCAACTTCGTTACGACACCCTCCTCTACGTCGCTCAATCAGTTACTCCAGGCGTGGCCTGCGAATTCCCAGATGGCTACGTCGAACCCATTCCTAAGTTCTGGTCTCGTATGAGTAGCCTTGCGACCTCATTCCAAAACACCCTCTCCACCGTTCTGCCCTCGTCACCGGTGGGAACTTTCCGCTTAGACGAAGACCTCGTATCCATTTTCGGACCATCCCCCATTCGCACTCCTGAAATACTTGACTGGCAACCTTCCGGCTCAGTCGTGGGTTTTGACCCTCAGCACTTTGACCCGCAGATTTACTATCCCTCGCCTTCGAACCTGATCGACGCCAGCGCACGACAAGCAGAAGTCACTTCCTTTCTCTCCAATTTCGCCAACCGAAGCAACACCCTCTACCAAATATCCCTCAGCCAAAACGCCGGAACTCCTCTCAACCAAAGCCAGCTCAACTTTATCAAGAGCACCGTCGAAGACATTTACGACGACTACGTAGGCCAGCGAACTTATCAAGGCTGGTTCCCTCAACTCTATCTCGACAGCGCCCTGAAAGACTATTTGGTCCAAGATGCGGAATCCTCCATCTACGAACCAGTCGTCATCGATGTTCACACCGACAGGCCCGACACGATTTGTAGCGGTGACCCCGGAGGCATTCTCCATCAGGGCGTCGGAGGAGCAAACTTCATGCTCGTCTCGGTTCAACACCCAAATGGCAGCTCTTGCACATATGCCGGCCCCGTTTTCAGCCACTACGAAACCATAACCCCAATCGGAACGAGACTAACCGACAACGATTGGGAGCAGTTAACCCTTGAAGAAGTTCCCTGGCAAGAAGCCGATCTATACTTATACCAGTCCCTCGTCCCCTTCCCTCCCCAAGACTACCAAACCCCTTTCCTAATCGATGGTTCCAACTGAAAAAACGGACCGCAAGGGCTCTCTTCCCTTCCAAGCCCACACCCCGTGAAGAACCTCCGCAGCCTTCGCGCTCTTCGCGCTGAGTAAAAACCCCAAATAATCTTCGCGCCTTCGCGTCTGAGCAGTTCAAATCAAAACCATCACTCCACTCCACCAAACCGCCCAATCCATCGCCACCCGCCTCCTCGAAGCCGGCCACCAAGCCCTCTTCGCAGGCGGCTGCGTGCGCGACCAACTCCTCGGCCTTGAACCCAAGGACTACGACCTCGCCACCTCGGCCACCCCCGACCAAGTCCGAGCCCTCTTCCCCCGCACCGACTCCATCGGTGCCCACTTTGGCGTCATCCTCGTGAAAGAAAACGGCCACGCCTTCGAAGTCGCCACCTTTCGCCACGACGGCTCCTACAAAGACGGCCGCCGCCCGGAATCAGTCACCTTCACCAATGCTGAAGAAGACGCGAAACGCCGCGACTTCACCATCAACGGCCTCTTCCAACACCCCCTCACCGGCGAAATCATCGACCACGTCAACGGCCAAACCGACCTCCAAAACAGAACTCTCCGCGCCATCGGCGACCCCGCCGCCCGCTTCCAGGAAGACGCCCTCCGCCTCCTCCGCGCCATCCGCTTCGCCGTAAAAACCAACTTCTCCCTCGAACCGGCCACCTGGCAAGCCATCCTCGAAAACGCTCCCCTCCTCTCTCAAATCTCCCCCGAACGCATCCGCGACGAATTCTCCCTCATCCTCACCCACCCCAACCGCGCCCTCCCCAGCCTCCGCGGGGATAAAATCCTCGCGAGCGGCGCTCGGCCCCTCACCCTCGAACCCCCGCTCTCGCACTCTCTCTCTCGCATCGCAAAACTCGC
>JBCCZX010000100.1:0-12052 GCA_039186735.1 Verrucomicrobiota bacterium
CCGCCGACCTCGCCGCCGTCCAAGGCATCGACCTCACCCTCCCTCCCCGCGACCTTCACCTCGGCGGCCTCCACCCCCTCACCCGCATCAAGGATGACGCCATCCAAATCCTCCGCCGCATGGGCTTCGCCCTCGCCGCCGGCCCCGAAATCGAATCCGAATTCCACTGCTTCGACGCCCTCAACACCCCCGCCGACCATCCCGCCCGCAACGAAAAAGACACCTTCTACTTCGACTCCGGTAAGCTCCTCCGTACCCACACCTCCTCCGTGCAAGTCCGCACCATGGAAACCCAAGCTCCACCCGTCCGCATCATCGCCCCCGGCTCCGCCTACCGCCGCGACGAAATCGACGCCACCCACCTCTCCGTCTTCAATCAGTTAGAAGGTCTCTTCGTAGCAGAAAACGTCTCCCTCGCCGACCTCAAAGGCACCCTCATTTACTTCTACCAAGAACTCTTCGGCGCTGACACCGAACTCCAGTTCCGCCCTCACTTTTTTCCCTTCACCGAACCCAGCTTCGAAATCGACATCAAACTCCACGTCCCCGGCAAAGAACCCAAATGGATCGAAGTCGCTGGCTGCGGCATCGTCGACCCTGCCGTCTTCGAAGCCATCTCCAAATCGCGCGGCGACGATCTCTACTCCCCCGACAAAGTCACCGGCTTCGCCTTCGGCATGGGCCTCGACCGCCTCGCGATGATCAAGTGGGGCATCAAAGACATCCGCCTCCTCATCGAAAACGACACCCGCTTCCTCGGCCAGTTCAACTAAATCCTTTCATCGCTCCCGACTTGATCTTCAGATCAGTAAGCGCGATTGTGACAGTCGAACACAGGATACGATGTTAAGTTCAACAAAAGTTGATAAAACGTCATCAATGAGTGATGAGGCGCTATATGAGCAGGCTTTGGCAGCAAAAAAAATGCTTTTCAACAACTAGCATACGAAGGCGCTCAGCGACATCGACTCTTCGCCTCAATGCTGGAGGCGCAACCAAAGAAGATTCGTAGCCTTGCTCTCAAACGCGTTGAAAAACTCATCTCCAAATCAGCAAGTGCCCACCAAGACATTCTTTCAGACTGGAAAGAGTTGCTAGAAAACCAATCGGTAGAGGCGATTTGTCACCTTCTTCGTTCCGAAGATGAAGAAACTGAGGACCTCCGCCTTTCAGTCCCTTTCCTTCGCTCATGGATAGATTAGATCATTTGAAATGGAGATGCCTCCGATGCAGCGAGGAAATTTGGAATCCAACAAGCCGTCGCGACAGCGAAGCGGAGCGAGACAGCCTTGCGAAGGCAAGCCCGCAAGGGGAAACGGCAAAGCTGGTCGAGAAAAGCCACCGATCAAGAACGCTATTGGAATCAGAAGCTCCTGCTGCTTTTACCTTTCCCGGCGAAGTCACACGATTGAAAACTCAAAAGAAACATCGGTTACAGGTTCATTGAAAATGCTCTAAACTAGTCATATGCCTAGCCCTCGCCCCTTATTCTCAGCAGACCTCAAAGCTGCGCTGAATAAACTCTACACACTAACAGGACAGTCTGAATTTGTTGTCATGGGAACCTCGTCACTCCTGGCAACCTTCCCAGACGCCCCGGCCATAAATGGGAAAAATCGGGCATTCAACTCGACGATATCGAACGTTTTACACGTAAGAACTGCCCCTTCGAAAAGCACTGCCAACTCCTACAAAAAAACCTGACACTCGTTCGCCAAGAACTAGCTAAAGAAGACCTCTGAGCAAATCATCAAAGACATTCGCCTCCTCATCGAAAACGACACCCGCTTCCTCGGCCAGTTCAACTAGAACTCCGCCACCAACTCTCCCTCAAACCGGATAGCCCGTCCTTCGCTGTCAGCGTGCGGCTTCACATAATACCAAAACTCCTGCCCTTCCTCCCCCTGCGTCACCTCCCCGGCCCCCACCGCCCTCGTCCCCTCATCCTTCGTCATCCCCTTGCGCAAACTGAATTCCCATGCCCGCTCCCAACCATCATCCCCAAAACAACACATCCACGCCACATTCCAAGGTAAGGGATGACTCCCCACCCCCCGACCAAAGAACGACAACGCCACCAAAAAAAACACCACCAAGGTCGGTGCCAACCAAAGCAATCGTCCGAGCGTCACCTTTTTCACGTCTCCACTCAACGTCCTCCTTTCATCATTTCAAGCATCGAGCGCCTCATCACCACTTCCAATCTCCCGAAAAACCCTTGCCCCAAGCCCCCCGATCTGAAACCTCACCTCTTCCACGATGAACACCTCACTCGCCTGGCTCAACGACCACATCGACCTTTCCGGACTCTCAACCCAGGAACTCTCCGATCTCCTGACCTTCTCCGGTATCGAAGTCGAGGGCATCGAAGCCAAAGGCATCCCCTCCGAACTCATCGTCGTCGCCCAAATCAAAGACGCCCAACCTCACCCCGACGCCGACAAACTCAAAGTCTGCAAAGTCGACGTCGGCGACGGCACCGACCGCCAAATCGTCTGCGGCGCCAAAAATTACCAAGTCGGCGACAAAGTCCCCTGCTCCCTCCCGGGCGCTGACCTCGGCGGCGGCTTCGTCATCAAAGTCGGCAAACTCCGCGGCGTCGAATCCCAAGGCATGCTCTGCGCCGCCTCCGAAATCGGCCTCACCGACACCGAAGACGGCCTCCTCATCCTCCCCGCCGACTCCGTCGTCGGCACCAAACTCGTTGACCTCTACCCTTCCGACACCCTCTTCGAACTCGAAGTCACCCCCAACCGCCCCGACTCCCTCTCCCATCGTGGCGTCGCCCGCGAACTCTCCGTCCTCTCCAAACGCCAGCTCAAAGAGCTGCAAGTCTCTCAGTCTTCAATCGATAATCAACAGTCTCCCACCGCACTGAATAGCGCCACCTGCCCCTACTACACCTCCCGTAAAATATCCGGCGTCAAGATCACCGAATCTCCCGCTTGGCTCAAATCCAAGCTCGAATCCATCGGCCTCAACCCCATCAACAACGTCGTCGACATCACCAACTACCTCCTCCACGACCTCGGCCAACCCCTCCACGCCTTCGACGCCGCCAAAATCTCCGGCAACCTCGTCGTCCGCAATGCCAACGACGGCCAAACCTTCAAGGCCCTCGACGAAAACGACTACACCCTTCTCCCCGAAGACTGTCTCATCTCCGACGAATCCGGTGCCGCCCTCGCCCTCGCCGGCGTCATGGGCGGACTCGACTCCGGCGTCACCGACACCACCACCGATCTCATCCTCGAATCGGCCTGGTTCACACCCTCCGAAATCCGCCGCACCTCCCGTCGCCTCATCCTCAGCTCCGACTCCTCCTACCGCTTCGAGCGCCAAGCCGACCCCGCCATGGCCCTCGTCGCCGCCGAACGCGCCACCCAACTCATTCTCGAACTCGCCGGCGGCACCGCCGAACCCATCCAAGTCGCCGGCGAACTCCCTCCCGCCTTCGCGCCAGTCTCCTTCTCCCTTGAGCAACTCAACCAGGTTTCCTCAGATTCCATCAGCCAAGAAGAAGCCACCACCTGCCTTACTACCCTCGGCCTCACCGCCAACGAAGACGGCACTTGGAACATCTCCTCCAATCGCCCCGATCTTACCCGCCCCATCGACCTCATCGAAGAAGTCGTCCGCATCATCGGCTTCGACCGCATCCCCGTCTCCTACGCCACCTACGCCGTTCCCAGTAGTTCCACCGACCACACCTACGACACCGAGCTCACTCTCAAGAAGCACCTCGCCGCCCAAGGCTTCTTCGAAGCTCAAACCATCAAACTCATCGCCGAGTCCCAACTCGACGACGTCCTTCCTCTGAAACCTCTCCAGGAAGCCGACCTCATCCGCGTCGCCCTCCCTCTCTCCGAGGACCACTCCGTCCTCCGCCCTTCTATTGCACCTGGGCTCATCGCCTCCGCAGCCCACAATGCGCGCCAAAGCACTAAGTCCATCCGTCTCTTCGAGTCCGGCAAATGCTTCCGTCACTTCGGCGGCGGCAAAAAAACCGACAACGAATTCCCCGTCCTCGGCATCCTCCTCACCGGGCCTCAGGCACCCACCAGCTGGGCCACCACCCATCCGGCTGCGACCGACCTCTTCGACCTCAAAGCCGTCCTCGCCACCCTCGCCCCCAACCTCTCCCTCAGCCTCAAGCCGAAGGACTTCCCGAACTACCTCCTCACCGCTACCATCCACCTCGGCGACGCCAACGTCGGCGTCCTCGGTCGTCTCGCTCCTGCCCGCTGCCGCGAACTCGACCTCCCCCTCGAAACCCACCTCGCCGAACTCGATCTCGCCAAACTCACCAACCTCCTCCGCTCCGAAAAACCCGTCACCGACCTCCCCCAATTCCCCGGCTCCTCCCGCGACGTCGCCCTCGAACTCCCCCTCGACACTCCCGCCGCCGACGTCGAAACCGCCCTCACCAAATTCAAGGATCCTCTCCTCGTCTCCCACCATTGCGTCTCCCTCTTCGCCGACCCCACCGGCGAGAAGATTGCCGCCGACAAGAAATCAATCGCCTACACCTTCCTCTACCGTTCCCCCGACAAAACCCTCAAATCCAAGGAGGTTGACGCCGCCCATGAGGCCCTCCTCCAGCACCTCAAGGCATCTCTTCCAGTCAACTTCCGATAAATTCGCTTGGGCCGCCTCAGCGAACGTCTGCCCTCACGCCCTTTTGTGAAACCTCGTCTTCTCCTGACCTCCTGTTCAGACCCACAATTCAATTTCCAAAATCCTTGACCCAACCCCCCGAAATCCCTAAACCCGCCGCCCTGATTTTCTCAACGTTATGGCCACGACTGAAGTAATCCTCCGCGACAAAATCCAAAACCTCGGCGCCGAAGGCGACATCGTGAAGGTAAAAGCCGGCTTCGCCCGCAACTTCCTCGTCCCTCAAGGCAAAGCTTACGACGCCACTGAGGAAAACAAAAAACACCTCGAAGACCTTCAGGCCGCCCGCGTGAAGCGCGAAGCTGATGACCTCGCCGGGGCCGAAAAAATTGCCAGCAAGATTAAGAAGCTCAAGCCCATCTTCACTCTCGAGACCGGTTCAAGTGGCAAGGCATTCGGAGCCATCACCAACCAGAACATTCACGACAAGCTCGCCGAGGAAGGCATCGAAATCGACCGCCACATCATCAAGGTCGACAAGCCCATCAAAACCACCGGTACCCACGAGGTCGACATCCGCCTGCACCCCGATGTCTCAGTCTTTCTCCGTTTCGAAGTCAAATCCGACTCCGAGCAAGCCGCCGAGTAATCGGAGAGACGACCTTTCCTGTCGCCCCCACAACCCAAGTCTTCCGTAAACCGCAGCTCACCCTGCGGTTTTTTCAGACACTCACATCCGTAAGGCGGCTCGACTTGGTCCGGCCTCAGCTCATCTCCTCCCCAACTCTTCCACCACCCTCCGATAGTTTCCCCGAAAGAACTCCCCCAATTCCCGCTGCATCCGCACCACCGCCACCTTGTCTCCCGACTTGATCGTATCCCGTATCCGACTTCCGGTGACTTCGTAGGTGACCGAGGGCCATTCAACTGGCCTGCCATCAACCTCGCCTTCACGAAGACTCCAAAAAGCAATCTCTGTTAGAAAATCTTCTTCTCTAACAACCGACTGACCATACACCTTCCATGCTTCTTTCAACTCCACATGAGAATCAATACACATCGCCCGGACAATCATTCTTAACGGCGTAAACAACCGCCCCGTCCAATCCCCCCGGTACTCAAATTCCTTCGCCATCTCATAAGGCAACACTTCCGCATCCGTCATCACCGCAAGATTCTTCGCATCATAGAGATCCCGTCTCACCGGCAGCCGACGCAAGTGACGATACTTCGGCCCATACTCGGTTCCCTTCCGCGCATTCCAAAGCATCTGCGCCCGCTCCGTGAACAAGAATTCCACAAAATCCTGCGCCAGCTCCGGATGTGGCGCCCCCTTCAATACCGCTACCGGATCCACACTAATCGACGTCCCGCCCTTCGGCACCACAAAGCGGACCCGCGTCCTGTCTCCTTTCTTCTTCTCCTCCTCAAAGGTCCGCCCGTAAAAATCAATACACATCCCCGCCACCGCATTCCCTTGCGCCACGTCATGCGGAATCTTCGCTGAACCATCCGTAAAGTAGCGTGAGTTCGCCGCAATAGTCTTCACCCGGTTCAAACCCAGATTCCATCCCTCCGAAATCGCTTCCTCCTCTTCCATTCCTTCATCAATCAATTCGGCAATCGCCTCCTGAATGATCATCTCAAACATCTTGGCGACTGACCCACTCTTCGTTGGATCCGCCAAAGCAATCCCTCCGAAATATCGCGGATCCGTCAAGTCTTCCCACTTCTCGGGTGCTTCCAATCCCAACCGGTTCAACCCGTCGAGGTTGTAGAGAATCCCGAAACTCGATAAACACACCCCTATCCAATCCTGATCAGGACTGTAATACTTCTCGCCACTATTCACCGCAGGGATCGGTGGAGCCTCTCCCAGAAACAACTCCGGCCGTTTCTCAAAAAGACTCAACTTCACAAAACGCCCCTGCTTCGCCTGCGCTGAAAAATCATATTCCCCACCCCCGAAAAACACATCAATGCCCACTCCCTCACGTCCTCCTGCTTCCGCTGCCGCATAACCGGAGTCCAACACCCGCTTAATCTCGCTCGTTCCTCCCGGAACCAACCAATTCACGTAAACCTCTCTCCCCTCCTTCTCCCAATACCACTCCGTAAACGCCTCCCCAAACTCCCGCTGAATCGTCTCATTGTGCGGCGTGATCACCTCTAACCGCAATACCCCCTCCGCCGGAACCACCTCGCCATCCTTTCGCAACACCAACGGCAACGCCACCACCACCCCCAAAGGCACCACCACCGCGAGAATCTTCTGCCACATCTTCATCTCCTCAATCCTTCAACATCACCACATCTGACCGCTCCACCGCCAGACTCACCTCCCCACTCCGCAACTCCCGCGGATTCATCTCCGACACCTTCACCTGCAACCCAGACTCCGTCTCCACTTCATACTGAACCAAGGCCCCCAAATACACCCGCTCCACGACCCTCCCCTTCAAAACCCCTTCCCCATTCACCCCAAAGTTCCACGCTTCCGGCCTCACCGACACCAACCCCTCCATCCCCAGGACTCCGCCCTCCATCACATTCGTCTCCCCAATAAACTCCGCAACCGTCCGACACCCCGGCCGCCGATAGATCTCCTCCGGAGCCCCCACCTGCTTGATTTTCCCAAACTCCATCACCGCCATCCGATCCGCCACTGACAACGCCTCCTCCTGATCATGCGTCACATAAACCGCCGTCAAATCATTCTCCTTCACAATCCGTCGAATCTCGCTCCGCATCTCCACCCGCAACTTCGCATCCAAATTCGACAACGGCTCATCCAGTAACAACACCTTCGGTCGCACCACCAACGCCCGCGCCAACGACACCCGCTGCTGCTGCCCGCCCGACATCTCCCCCACCCCTCGATCCCGATACTCCCCCTCCGGTAACTTCACCATCTCCAGCGCTTCCCCCACCCGCTTCTTCACCTCGTCTTTCCCTACTCCCCGCTCCTCCAAACCAAACGCCACATTCTGCCCCACCGTCATATGCGGCCACAACGCATAACTCTGAAACACCATCGCCGCCTCCCGCTTGTGCGTCGGCAACCCCGTCACATCCTCCCCATCAAAAACAATCCGCCCACTCGTCGGAGCCTCCAAACCCGCAATGCACCGCAGCAAGGTCGTCTTTCCGCAACCACTCCCTCCTAACAAAAAAAACAACTCCCCCTTCTCAATCGCCACCGTCACCCCTTTCAAGGCTTCCACCTCTCCAAATCGCTTCACCACCTCATCCGCCAAAATCGCTTCACTCATGCTTCTTCAATGTTCGTCTCTGCTTGTCTCCCAACACCACTCCTCGCTTCACAAAATCAAGGAACCCCTGACTCCCCATCCGCACACCCAGTGCCACCACCTCCGGCTCTTCGTAAGGATGCAGCTGCTTCAGTACCCGCTCCAAATCCGGATAAACCTCACAAGTGGTCTTCATCAAAACCACCACCTCCCCCTCTTCCCGCACTTCCCCTTCCCACTCATAAACCGACCGCGCTCCCGGCACCAAGTTCACACAAGCCACCAGCTTACGCTCCACCAACGCCCGCCCCACCTCTTTGGCCGATTCCTCGTCGCCAAACGTGGTCAAAACGATCAGAACATCACTCATTTCCTTTCCCCGCCATCCAAACCCGACTATCTCTCACCTTCAAGACATGCCCTCAACTTTCATCGACAAATTACTCTCCCGGCTCGACCGCCTCTCCCCGAAACAGGTCCAGTCCCTCGTCGATCGCTTGCTGAGGGACAAAGGCTTCCTCGAATCCGTCTTCGAAGCCCTCCGCGAAGGCGTCCTCATCCTCGACCCCGAAGGCTCCGTCACCTTCCTCAACTCCGCCGCCGCCCGCCTCTTCGGCCTCGATCCCGATTCCGCCCCCGGCCAACCCCTCTCCAAACTCGTCCGCGGCCTCGACTACCACTCCCTCGCCGGCGACCAACCCACCACCATCTCCCGCGACCTCGAAGTCTTCTACCCCGAACACCGCTTCCTCAACTTCTACCTCTCCCCCATCATCGAAGACGTCGACGACACCCCCCGCCACCTCGGCACCGTCATGCTCGTCCGCGACCTCACCGAAGCCCGCCGCACCACCGAAGAAACCCTTGAATCCGAAAAACTCAACGCCCTCACCCTCCTCGCCGCCGGCGTCGCTCACGAAATCGGCAACCCCCTCAACTCCCTCGGCATCCACCTCCAGCTCCTCGAACGCAAACTCAAAAAACTCCCCCCCGGCGACACACAAAACCTCACCGAACACCTCGATACCGCCCGCACCGAAATCGCCCGCCTCGACACCCTCCTCCAAGAATTCCTCCACGCCGTCCGCCCCGCCCGCGCCGACCTCCAAACCGCCAACCTCAACGACCTCATCCGCGACACCCTCAAAACCCTCGAACCCGAACTCGCCTCCCGCTCCATCCAAATCAACCTCCAACTCACCTCCGACCTCCCATCCCTCCCCCTCGACCCCGACCAAATTCGCCAAGCCCTCTTCAACCTTCTCAAAAACGCCTACCAAGCCGTCCCCGCCTCCGGCGGCGAAATCAACGTCGCCACCACCTTCACCGAACACGAAATCCTCGCCCAAATCGCCGACTCCGGATCCGGCATCTCCCCCGAAGTCCTCGGCTCCATCTTCGAACCCTACTCCACCACCAAAACCTCCGGCACCGGCCTCGGCCTCCTCATCGTCCGCCGCATCCTCCGCGAACACGGTGGCGAAATCGAAATCCAATCCGAGCCCGACCAAGGCACCACCGTCACCCTTCACCTCCCCCGCACCGACAAACGCGCCCGCCTCCTCCCCGCCCCCGAAAAACAAGAAGACCCCATCATCGAAATCTAAGACCCACTCCAACACTCCCACGGTAGGGCTCCCAAGGTAGGGCGGACCGGCCCGGTCCGCCGCGATTCACCTTCAAACCTCCCACAACCCCCTTCCAAACCCAACAGACAAGACTGAACACCTAATAAACTAGCAACCTAACAAACTCTTGTACACCTCCCTCGAAGCCCAACTCCACGACCCCTTCTGGAACGCCCTCGGCCCTCCCGCTGAACTCCCCCTCCTCCTCACCTTCCTCGAAGACGCCCCCGCACGCATCCTCTACCTCGGCTCCGGCTCCGGCCGCCTCTTCCTTCCCCTCCTCGAAAAACTCCCCCTCGAAGCCCTCGACCCCTCCCCCGACATGAACACCCTCCTTCGCCAAAACGCCTCTCAAAAAAAACTCACCCCCATCATCCACCAAACCACCCTCGCCGACTTCCAACCCTCCTCCCCCTACCATGCCATCCTCATCCCCACCTTCACCTTCCAACTCCTCCCCGATCCCCTCACCGCAATCCAACAAATCCACCATCTCCTCCTCCCCGGCGGCCGCCTCTACCTCACCGCCTTCAAACCCCTCGCCGAACTCAATGGCGACCTCCCCCTCAACGAACCCCTCCCCGAAGACCCCCTCACCCTCCCCGACGGCTCCCTCGCCGAACTCACCATCACCACCACCCTCACCAAAACCCACCTCACTCGCCACCATCACTTCACCCTCACTCCAACCCAAGGCCCACCCCAAACCCACCAAACCACCCAACATATTCGCTACTTCGCCGACCACGAACTCGAATCTCTCCTCCAGAAAAACGGCTTCGATATCGACGTCGAAATCATCGACTTCGCCGAACCCTCAGAGGATGACTCCACCGCTGGCATCTCCACCTTCTTCGCACATCGACGACAGAAATAGGGCAAAAAAGCGCAATTTTTCAGGCAATAAATCGTATCCTCATCGCTCATACCGACGTGAATGTCATGAAACTGAATACGCAAATCTTCCCCACCGCCCTCATCACCGGCGTAGCCGCAGTCTCCGGCTTCCTCCTCGCTCAGGACCTAATCGAAGAACCCGCCAGCCTTGCCATCGAAACCGACACCCGGCCCATCGAACGCACCTCCGGACCCGCAGCCAACAGCTACGCCCCCATGCTTGAGAAGGTCACCCCCGCCGTCGTCTCCGTCCACACCTCCGAAGTCGTCCGCTACGCCCGCTCCAATCAAGATGACCTCCTCCGCCGCTTCTTTGGCATGCCGCAACAACGCAACCAAAATCAACCCCAAGCCGAAGAACGCCTCGTTCCCCAAGGCGTCGGCTCCGGAGTCATCGTCAGCGCCGACGGCTACATCCTCACCAACAACCACGTCGTCCAAGATCAGCGAGGTGGCGATGCCGATGAAATCCTCATCCGCCTCCCCGACGATCGCGAATACACCGCCGAACTCATCGGTCGTGACCCCAAGACCGACGTCGCCGTCCTCAAAATCGACGCCGAAGAGCTGCCCTTCATCCCCGTCGCCGACAGCGAACAAATCAAAGTCGGCGACATCGTCTTCGCCGTCGGAAACCCCCTCGGCATCGGCCTCACCGTGAGCTCCGGCATCGTCTCCGCCACCGGCCGCTCCATCGGCATCTACGGCCGCGAAGGCTACGAAGACTTCATCCAAACCGACGCCGCCATCAATCGCGGCAACTCCGGCGGCGCCCTCGTCGATATCGAGGGCCGCCTCATCGGTATCAACTCCGCCATCGTCTCCCCCTCCGGCGGCAACATCGGAATCGGCTTTGCCATCCCCTCCAACCTCGCCCTCAACGTCAGCGAACAACTCACCGAATCCGGCGAAGTGAAGCGAGGCCTCATCGGCGTCCGTATCGACCACCTCACCCCGCAACTCGCCGAAGCCATGGGCCTGGGCGACCAAAAAGGCGTCCTCATCCAACAAGTCGAGGAAGGCTTTCCCGCCGAAAAAGCCGGCATCACACACGGCGACGTCGTCACTCATATCGACGGTCAAGCCGTCACCACCCCCAATGACCTCCGCATCGCCGTCTCTCAAAAATCACCCGGCGACGAACTCGAAGTCATCCTCATCCGCGATGAAGAAACCAAGACTGTAAATGTCAAAATCGCCGACCCCGACGAAGTCGCCAGCGCCACCGGCAAGTTCCTCGACGGCGTCAAAGCTGCCAAAATCGACAACGAAGCCCGCTCAGAATACGACCTACCTCGCAACATCCGTGGCATCGTCATCACCGAAGTGGACCCCACTTCCCGCTTTTCCCGCTACTTCGAACCAGGCATGGTCATCCTCGAAGTCAATCGCCGGAAATTCAACAACCTCGGCGAAGCCCGCAAACTGCTGCGTGATGGCCGTCAAAACCTCCTCTACATCTATCACAACGGCAACACCCGCTACTTCGCGCTCAGCCAATAAAGACAAAGGGGCTGAACAACTCATCACAAAAAAGGCGCGGCCCCAAAAGCCGCGCCTCTTTCGTTTTTAAACGGAAAGCCCTACGTGGCCTTCTATCAGTCCGACCGCGCGAAATACGTCGGCGGTGTCCTGGACGAGCGGAAGGCCTGGTATGCG